>NZ_JAVQNT010000019.1:0-53522 GCF_031799075.1 Acinetobacter sp. V91_7 | reverse complement strand
TCCAACTCATATCTATATCTAATAAATATATTCATATATAAATATAATAATTAAATTAATAACCCAAACATCCAAGCCGAAACAAATCAAAAATCCATAAGGATATCCATTAAGTTTTCATTCATTTGTTGTGGTGAGCACTTAAATAGTTAGTCTCCTTTTAGTAGAAGTGGCTCATATAAAAAAATACGTATTTGGTGATCGGGGGCTAACAGGTCCAAGTATCAATTTGCCACTGCAGATCATCTTGTTGACTGAACAGAAAGATGTCAGAACATGAACAAGATTAGTAGATGGAAATCCAAAATTCACGGACTGAAGCCAAATCTAAAATAATATAGCTAGCGTCATTTATTACTTATTGATTTATATGTATTAATTGCTTGAAAAAAATTTACCTTTACAATTGAGGTGATTAGTGATTTCATCTGACTCAAGTAGATAAATTTGAGTTTATTGATCTCCTTGAGCTGACTTGAAGAGTGGATGATACTAAAATTGATCATTGTTTGTTAAAGGTGGATAATCCTATCTTAAGGTATTGAAATATCATTGAAAGATATTAACTTTAGTGATGTGGGTACTAACTTTGGAAGAGGTGACTAAGTGGCTGTAGTGATTCCAAGCATAGAGGAACTGAATGAATTGGAGCAGCATCTTTATGCCCAAGCATATTATTGTTTTGGTGTAGGGGCTAATAAAGAAATTTATACTGAGATTGAAAAGCAATCCATTCTAAGAAAACTGAGAGATAGGATACAGGCAAAAGAAGGTGCTGCATGTACGAGTAGTATTTTACTGGCCGAACTCATAAAGACATTCGAAAAACTAAAAGAGAGTGTAGAGCAAGCATCAGAGTTGAAAGAAAAAAAAGAAATTTTAAGTATGGTATTTAACCAGTATGATGATGCTTTCGACGATCTATATGGGTTACCAGAAGCTTTTATTCGTCGTGTAAGTGGGTTGAGGGGGGTAAAAAAGCGTAATCGTAAATTTTTAGATCGAAAATATGAAGTTTTTTATGGCATTTTAAGGCAGTATGTTGAGCAACATGGGAAATTTGATAATGCGGCACAAGCAGCTAAAAGTGTAATTCTAGAAGTTAAAGCAGCATTTCAACAATTTGATCGTGAGTATGCCTTAGAAAAAGTGGCTGAAATAGATGAGAAAATCAGAGATGAAAAGCAAAACTTAGAAAAACCAAAGTCTAAAGAATTTCCGATTAAACCTGTCTCGATTGAAAAAAGGATAAAGAAGTTAGAAAAACAAAAGTCCGACTGGTTGACTGCCATGAAGCAAAAAACTTTGTATAAATATTTCCCAACGATATTTATACTGAACTCTGAGAACTATCCTGAGGAGATACTTGCAAGACATCTTAAAGTTAAAGCTAATAAAACTATTTATGATCAAATTATTGAAAAGCCTCAGACAGAGAGTGTTTGATTTTAAACATTATTCAAAATGACAAACATAATCTACAACTTTATGGGTAAGGGGCTTGAACTGGCTATGTTCGGTGCAAGAGTTGATTTCTAAAAAAACATGCTTTAAAAAGTGAGAAGCTACGGCAGAGCCTCAACTTTATGAGTTGAAAATTAGACATCGATTGAGATTCTTTTTATAAAGCGCTGAACATAACTCTCACTTGGAAATACTAAAAAATGGGCAGATGTATTTACTTGGTTTTTTAGATAAGTTGGTAATGGATACTTGATCATTTCGAAAGCTTTAAAGAAGCTTCCGATTGATGACAAAGCTAAGTTGTGTTCGGTATGAAACTCTGACCATATTGTTAAGTCACTTGAGTCAAAGCCATGATCCCAAATCAAGTGAATTCTTCTTTTTGAACCTGGTTCTATTGTTCTTTCTACTTCTAAAATGATATCGATACGTTCAGAATGAGTCAGGTCTTTTGCTCTAAAAGTGAGAAAAATATAGCTTTCTGAAGCATTGGATAAAACAAATAGAAGGTCGTTATTCATTACTAAGGTTGAAATATTAAGTTAAGTTTAATGTGAGAGTTAATTTTATTGGTTAATTTGATTTAGTTAAAGTTAAATTTTGATAATTCAATCGAAACAAATTAAGAACAACTGCATAGTTAGGCCAAAGCTAGTTATTTTATTGCGTAGTCTGGTCTGGTGTTGAAGAGTCAGATCACTAACACGTTGATAAAAAAAGCCTGACTTATGGGTGGTCAGGCTTTCATTAAGTTTGTTTACAGGCTAGTAACCGCAAAGGATTTAATAAAAAATTAGTGAAATGTAAAGAGTTTCTATAAATTAGTTCTATGTCAGAAAATCAAGCTAAGAATACTCATTAGGATGAATAAGAGTGCAAGTATGTAGATTTAATGAGTCATTAGTTTTAAGGTCTAATCTAATAAAAAACAATAACAATCACTTTACGACTTAGTCGATAGATCATTGACACCTTAAATATTGCAGATTATCCTTTGCTTGCTGGCCTACATTGCCAGTCGGCTTTGACAGGCCGAATAGTAAAGTGCATTGAAAAACTTGTTTTTCGATGTAGGTACACCCGTCCCTCTTTTTGTTGCGGTAGGACGGAAGGGGGACGCCTTGTGCGTGCTGATCCTTTACTATCAGTCTGTCAACCCACTTTCGTTCTGCCACCATAATTCTCTAATGTTTTGGCAGAACTCCCCAAATAAAGGAGTTGGCTATGCATATTCTTTTTATACCCCCTGATTAGTTTTTAATCGGGCTTGATGAACTTCTGGTTCTTCAAGCTTTAGGTCTTTTCGTCTAAAAATTTAACTTAAAAAATGTCATGTGAGATACATCGTGGCAGGGCTTCGTGTTGCCAAAAAAAAGCCTGAGCTCCATGACGACATCACTGGATAAAATGATGAAAAATAAAATTTTGATGGGTCTGGTTGGTATCAGTGTGTGGATGATTACTGGTTGTTCTTCCGATTTTGAAAAGGGTATGAAACAAAGTTGTAGGAATACAGGAGGGAGTCGCAGTTTCTGTTCCTGTTTCTACGACAAGATGGAAAAACATTATGGCGAAGAGAAGCTGGAGGTGATTGGCATGATGCAAGTCAGGATGCCAGAAGACTTCGAAGAGGTGTCCTTTAAGTCTGGTCAGCAATGTGCACATAAACTTTAGAACAGCACATCTTCACATTCAATCTTAGTTTGCTTTTTGATTTCACCTGCTGCCATAGGGCAGCGGGTTGGACAGGCTGACCTAAAAAATGAGGAATTTACAATGAAACATCCCTTGATTGGCCTTTATTTCACAATTGTCATTGGTTATTGGCTGTATTTGATTTGGCAGTATCCCATTTATTCTGGTGGATATGCCTTGGGGCGGGCGCTTGTTTGGCCTGCTGATTTTCTACGTTGGATGTTTTAGTACCTAAATTGGGGAGGTTGCCATGACCATCATATCGAGAGAATCACTCCAGAAAAGCCGTTGGATGTTGATGCTAAGAGCAAGTGATAATATTTATTTTGCACCTGCTATTCCTTATAAAAAATTGCAAGGGGCCATGAGTTATCTCCCTCAAGGGATTCACCCAGATGAAATCCTCATGCTGATTGACGATACGGTATTTGGCAGTGCCAAAGCTGGACTTTGTGTGACGGCGACAGGACTCTTTTATAAAGAAAGCTTTGGAGATGAAGTGACTTACCTCTTTAAAAATATTCATCACGTCGAGGCAGAGATTGGGGTCATTAATCATGGCATCGTACTGAATCGGATGGAAACCTTAACCTTTACCCAACTGGATAAGGGGATCGTACGGACATTGGCTGAATTTTTAAATGAAGTCTGTCAATCCCAAGCTTCTCAATTAGGGCAGCAGATTCCAAATGCGAAACCTTTCATTCATCTCTATACCTATTTCATGTTGGGATATCGGGGAGAATGGCATGATAAAGCTCGTGAAGTCATGGCAACCATATTTGATCGGGATATTTTTAAGGCAACAGATAAACAATATCTTATCCATTTTATGCAATCGAATCAGCGTCAAGATCTCTATGAAATTGTTGATGAATTAAAAAGTATAAGTTTGGAGCTTCCGTTACAGATCAGAATGATGTGTCTGGATGATGCTATGGGGATTATTGTTTTACGTCACTTTCCAGATACAAATTGGGTTCTTGAGTTTGCTCCAGTTTGCCAAGCTTTAAATGTCTCTGAACAGATGGCTGAGTCGTTAATTAATAAATATGAACAATACTTTTCTTACACGGTAAATACCAAACAAAGCAAACCAAAGTTAACAGTTGAACAGCAACATGCATGTGAAATTTTAGATATTCAGCCTGAATCACTGACTGAGCAAAGCTTGCAATCTGCTTACCGAAAAAAGATGGCTGAGTTCCATCCGGATAAATACCAGAATTTACCTGAATCCGTTCGTCAGCTCATTGAAAGCCAAGCCCAGCAACTCAATCAGGCGAGGGCCATATTAAAGCGTTATCTGGACAATAACTGAAAATAAAGAAATTTTACTTACATATTACCCCTGTGAAGAGGGTACAGATCCTGATGGAAATCTCCTCATCAGCCTTGCCTATCACGAGAATAAATTCAAATTCAGAGGACTTAGCATGATGAAAAAACAATTACTTTGCTGCTGTATTGCCAGTATTTTATTTTTAGGTGGCTGCTCAAAAAAAGAGGAACTGCAAACGGCCCAGGATGAATATAGTGATGCCTCTGGTTCAGTTGAGACTGAAACCGAAACAGGAGTACTTTCACGAGTGATTCTTTCAAAAACCGCTGTTCAACCGTTGCCTTTGATTGATGGTGATATTATGGGTAACTTCCCAGAGGATGATTACCGATATGCGAGCCCAGCTAGATTCCCACTTAATCTTGTTGAAAGACAGAGTGATCAAGATATTCGTTCATTTGACCAAATCGCTGCAATATTAAAACGTAACTTGAAATTAGGTGACGATCAGATTTTAGTAATGGGGCGTGAAAGCGGACCGATGGAAGGGATGGATCAGGTTCTGTTTGATTTAACCAATGATCAGCTTTATCAGTTTGCTAATAATCTGGCGATCAACTATGTCCGCATGTTAAAAACACCGATTATTAAACCAAAAGGTGAGTTTGAAACCACGGAACAGTACCATTTACGTGTAGAGCAGACGAAAACAGAGTTGGAGGCTGATCAGGTTGATTATGATATCCATCTATTACAAAACGCATTAAATAAAGCCATGCGTCGACTTTATATCAATCAGGGATCTGTAAACCCAGATTATGAATATGATGCCGATAAAGGTATTCTGACCTTGAAGTTTGAAGAGAATGCATCGTCTCGAAAAGTGGAAACCTTATTAACTCTCCCTATGGCAGCAGCGGATGCACAGGAACTGGTAAAAGGTTCAGCAGGTTCAGGTTGGGCGCGAGCCTATATCATGGACTTTAAACAAAATCGCTTAAAAGTGTCAGGGGTACTGTTCTTTAAGTTTCGTTCCCAGATTACCCAACAGTACCGGGTAGGTGGTGAATCACTTCTCTATACCCAAGTGTATAAACCACTTAAGTTAGAACAAAAATCGAGTGATTCATGGCTAGAGCCGAATGTCGATTTTGCAACGCTACCATTACAGGATGTATTGAACTCACCAGCGAACCAGTTTGAATTTGGTATAAAGCATTATCTTTCAGCCGAGACTTATACCAAACAATGGGAAGCAAAACGTTAACAGGCTGAATAGCGCTATTTAAAACTTACCTATAACCGAGGACTTGCCAATCAGGCAGGTCCTTTTTTTATGCCTTTTATTTAAGGGAGAAGTACATGCACCAGTGTCCTTACTGTCACTCACTACACATCACATTACTCTGCAAGACTGAACCTACGTCAGGTGTGTTCGCAAAGCTTTCATCGTTCTCACCGATGTCTTTGGCAGCAGCCTGTATGCAATTGTCAAAGCGAAGTCCTGTTCATCCTTTGGTGGGTGGCTTTGCGGGCTTGGTTATTGGAGGGATGTTTCTACTCTACGTCCAGCACCAAGACAACATGGTGACGCTGTTTTACCAGTGTGAGCAATGCTTACAGCATTTTGAAATCCAGCAATCAGGCTTCGCGTAATTTTCATCGTTTACACCTTTCAAATTATTTAAAACACTTAATTTATATCACTTAAAGGAAAACAATCATGGCGCATCAATTAGAAACTATGGCTTTTGTTGGTCAAACCCCATGGCATGGCTTAGGCAATCAACTCACCCAAAACCAACCTATAGAAGTCTGGGCTGAGCAGGCAGGAATGGATTGGAAAATCGAATCATCCAATGTCAGTTATATGGCAAAGAATGAACGGGGACAGAGCATTATCATGCCGTATGAAGAACAGCGAGTGCTTTATCGTTCAGATACTCATGCACCGTTGTCGGTGGTGAGTCAGCGTTATCAGGAAGTCCAACCGATGGAGATTCTAGAGTTTTATCGAGACTTAACGGAGCAATCAGGCTTTGAGCTGGAAACGGCGGGTGTACTCAAAGGTGGTCGTAAGTTTTGGGCATTGGCAAGAACAGGCCAATTGGCAGCGTTAAAAGGCAAGGATGTCAGTCATGGCTACATTTTATTAGCCACGGCATGTGATGGGACACTCGCCACTACGGCACAATTTACCTCAATTCGCGTAGTGTGTAATAACACTCTGGCGATTGCCTTACGTGGGCAGAATAGCAGTGCTGGTGTGGTGAAAGTTCCACATAGCACCAAATTTGATGCTGAGAAAATTAAACAGCAATTGGGTATTTCAGTGCGTGCATGGGATGAACACATGTATGAAATGAAACAACTCAGCCAACGTAAAGTGACCCAGCAGGAAGCAGCCGCCTACTTTGATGCTGTGTTTAATAATACGAACCTGAGCATTGCTGAACAAGATGAAAGTATCATTCAGTTCTACCGTAATGTGGCAAGACCTCAACCACCCCATTCATCCAAAGCTGACAATAAAACTGAACCGAATGGTCGGGCTATGTCTAAGGTGATGACCATGTTTAACGGACATGGCCGTGGGGCCGAGTTAAGTTCAGCCAAAGATACGGCTTATGGGTTGCTTTGTAGTATTACGGAGTTTTGTGATCATGAGCGCAGAGCTATAAGTCAAGATCATCGGATGGATTCAGCATGGTTCGGGGCTGGAGCCAATATCAAACAACGCGGGTTAGAACAGGCATTAAGAATGGTGTCTTAATCATACAATCAATGATTTATTTAATTTAAGTTTGTCGATTTAGCCTAAGTCTATTAATTACGTTGCGTTTTAAAATTAATTCAAGTCTACCTTTAGCCATATTTCTCTCAATGTGGCTTTTTTTATGCCTTTAAAAATATAGGAGTATCCTTATGAGACAAATCATGACGAGTCAACAGCAACCCTTTATAGGTCCACCTGTTGAACCAAAAACTTATTCATGTCATAGCAGACGAAGTAACAAAGCCAAACGATTGGTTGAAACCAAACAGATGAGCCGTGAACAATGGCTACAAATCCGAAAACAGGGAATTGGTAGTAGTGATGCAGCAACAGCCTGTGGGTTAAATCCTCACATGTCGATGCTTGAACTGTGGATGATTAAAATAGGTCGAATGCAGCAAGGTGTTGAAGATGAGAGTGCAGGCTATGCTCCTTTATACTGGGGGAAAAGGTTGGAACCGCTAGTCGCTGAATATTACAGCATGCATACCAACCATAAAGTGCGTCGAGTCAATGCTGTGTTACAACATCCTGACGAGGACAAAGCATTGTTTTATTCTACTATTTATATTTATAGAGAAGTTCTCGGTTTTTCAATAATATTGTTGTTTATCAACTATGATGTTTATACGAAAAGCAATGTTGGTATATTTTTTGATGCGCTTTTTGCAATACTACATTTTATGTTTATTTTTTTTGTTTTTAGGAAAGTTTACGATATTAAAATAAATTATCTAAATTTAATTTGGAAATAGAAGGCGAAATAGGAAATGAAAAAAAATACTAGGTTTTGTCATTATCTTTTTTCTTTTATTGTTGGGAGCTTTTCTTGTCTTTTATTTTAGTGGTATTCATTAGGCCTTAGTTTTATATTTGTAGCTTTTTTTGTTTTATTTCTCAATTCCTAAGAAATTTGAGTTTATATCTCCTATCCAAGACAGTCTTTTCTTGTATATCTATAATCTTGATTTAAAGATTGGATTTCTTTTATATTTTTACCTTGAAACTTTGTTTTGTTTATTTTGTAGCCAAGTTTGAATTGGTTTATTGAGAATAAAGGTTGAGATATTTAATGTAATATTATAACATTTCATTGGTTCGCGGTTATATAACTTCATTATTAATGTATAAGAGATATTTATTCATCCCTTTGGTATTTTCATCGGGGGGTACTTATGCTGAAGATCAGGTGAGTCAACAACAGGCCAGAGATTATCTTTCGCAGAAACAGCAGATTGACCAGTTAACGCAATCCGTTGCGCCTTTTATCCAGCTACAACAGACGAAAGTTGATTCAAGCTATCCTTGGCTACAAAAGGAACCGATTTGTTTTGAGATATCTTCTTTAAAGGTTGATGTTCCAACTAAGTATCCGAGTATAAAAACAGCTGATTTTAATCGCATCTTTAAAGAACTAAAGTATTCAGACAATAAAGTTCTAGGCCGATGCATTGGTGAAAAAGGACTGGCTGGTGTTGTTAATTATATCAATGAGCGACTGGTTCAACTGGGTTATGTGTCTACTCAAGTCATCGTACCCGAGCAGGATCTTGCGACAGGACATTTACGTTTAACTTTGATCCCTGGATTGATTGGGGAAATCCGACTTAAAAATAGTAAAGATCAACCCTTAAATTATCGTTTGCCCATGCAAGCAGGCGATATCCTCAATATCCGTAAACTCGAACAAATCCTAGAAACCTTTGCCCGTTTACAAGGCATGCAGACCAGTTTCGATATTCTACCAAGCCAAAAAAGTGGTGAAGATGCGGGTTATAGCGATGTTGAAATTGTATGGGAGATTCAGGAAAGGAACTTTATCACTGCTGGACTCAATGATGCGGGCAGTAAAAGCTCTGGAAAATACCAAGGCTATGTCAGTTATGCTTTAGAAAACCCATTGAATGCTGCGGATAGCTTATTTGTTTACTATACCCAGTCAATCAATGACTGGAATACCGACCATACCGATTTTAATAATTATTTTATTTCCTACGAAGTTCCCTACAAGAATTGGTTACTTAATCTCAATGCCAGTCAATATACCAATATTCAGGAACTAGAAGGTTTTGATAAATGGCTCGATTATAAAACCATTAACAAAGATTTTAACCTTCAAGCACAGCGCGAACTCAGTCGTAGTAAATCCTACCGTCTCTCTGGCTATGTCCAACTCTATCGAAAATCAGTCTCCAGCTTTATTGATGATCTTGAAGTCAATCCTCAACGTAAACGCCTTTCAGGCTGGGAGTTGGGGAGTAAATATCAATACAGGTTTGGTCAACAAAACATCAATGTTCAATTCAGTTACCGCAAAGGTGCTGACATTTTTGGAAAAAATGAGGCGGCCGAAGATATTACCGGAGAGGGTGATTCTAGAGCTGGGATCTGGAATGCAGCTTTTCAATATGCAGTGCCCTGGCAGACCGCTAAAAATAACTTTATGTATCAGTTGAACTGGCAAGGCCAGTGGAGTCCGCAGAAAGTGGTCAGTCAGGAGACCTTTAATATTGGTGGCCGCTACAGCATTCGGGGTTATCGACCTGAGCAAAGCATCGTTGGCAGTAATGGACATTATTTACAACAAACCATGCATTGGCTCAATCCCATTCCTAATTTCTCACTTTACGCAGGGCTGGATCAAGGACTTGTGACTGGGGATGGCACTCAATATTACTCTGACCGTTATCTGTTAGGCAGCGTGGTGGGTGTAAGAACCCAATTCAAACATATTAATGGCGAGTTTTTCGTGGGCCGGGGACTGGTTGCACCAGAACATATCCAGAAAGACCTAATCACTGGATTTAATCTCTCATTTAATTACTAAGCAAATCCATGAATAGAAATAAGGTCACAATATGAATAAGCAATTTTATCGAACAAAATTTAATGCCAAACTTGGGACTTATGTTGCAGTATCCGAACTGGCAAAATCCCATCAGGGGGATACCTCTCCACATATTAAAGCGTCAATCAATACAGAGGTGACAGACTCAAGTATTGCGGCAACAGGACAAAGAACATTAAAACAATTGGTGTTGGCTCTTTCTAGCTTGATGGCGATTAGTCCGATTTATGCCAATGTTGTCGTCAATAATGGTGCTGCTGTAGCGCATAAAGCGACTGTACTTAAGGAAGGTAAGGTAGCCAACGTTTGGATTACGGCCCCTTCAGCATTAGGTGTATCACGTAATAGTTATACCCAGTTTGATGTAAATCAGAATGGTGTAATCCTGAACAACTCTCGCGGCGCAGCAACCAGTCAGATTACCAAAACATCCATTGCGGCGAATCCTAATTTGGCAAAAGGAGCAGCGACCACGATTGTAAATGAAGTCGTTTCAACCAACCCAAGTTTATTACAGGGTAATCTTGAAGTATTGGGATCAAGAGCGAATGTGGTGATTGCCAACCCAACCGGTATTACAGTGAATGGTGGTGGGTTTATCAATGCCAATCAGGTAACGCTATCAACAGGGATGTTGGGTTATAACAGTGATGGTTCGATCAAACAACATACCGTAAAACAAGGTGCAATCACGATTAATCCTGGTGCAAATAACCGAGGATTAGGAGGTAATGCCAATAATCCCGTTGCATTAGAACTGTTAGGCCGCTCTATTGCGATCAATGCACCAGTCAATGCCACGACAATTACTGCTGTTACAGGGGCAAACACAATTACTGCTGACACAGGTGAATTTGCTGCAACGACAGGAACAGGGATGAAACCTACAGTTGCGATTGATGTCGCACAGTTGGGAGGGCTTTATGCAAATAGTATTTATCTCTATGCCAATGAAGCGGGGATTGGGGTCAATAATGCAGGCATTATTAAAGCCAAAAATAATTTAGTCCTTAACAGCAATGGTAAAATTACCAATACCACAACAGGATTAATTCAAACCACAGATGCAAGCAATGGGTTAATGTCCGTTCAGACCAATCGAACGGATGGACATGGAGACATAATCAATCAGGGTAAAATCCAAAGTTCTAATGCCGTATTTGTTGATGCTGGACGTCATTTATATTTGCAGCAAGATAGTTACACAGGTGTAACCAATATAACTTCAAAGAACATTGTGTCTTTAAATACCAAAGGTTCGGTTGTTGGAACTGGCGCTGTGATTAAGCAGTTTGGCGATGGGCAAAATGTTTACATCAATGCAGATGGTGATATTAGTCTAACGGGTAAACAAGTAAGTGGGGCTCAAAACAATATTGGCAGTAATGGTGGCGTTTATCTTAGCGCAGGTCAAAAGATTAAAGTAACCGATGCTTCGATTAGTGCTCGCAATGATCTTGGTCTCAGTTCAAATAAACAATTAGACCTGAAAGATTCAAATCTATATAGTACCAATAATGGGATTTATCTCAATAGTGTTGGAACGGATATAGCCAATGCTGCAATCAATGTTACCAATGCAGTGCTTGATGCTAAAACAAAATTAGCCATTCAATCTTCAGGTTTATTAAATCTTACAGCTTTAAGTTTGCCAATTGTATCGGGACAAACCAGTACTCGTGTACAAGATGTTGTGTTCACTGCACAACAGAATCTAAATTTTAATCAAAACAAACAAATGCTACAGCCGATTAAAGGCAAGTTAAGTATTGCCGCAGGAGGAGATATCTCTTTGGCAACAGGGCTTACTGCCGCCAATGTTGAAGTGAAGGGTTTTGGAGGCATTGATATTGAAGGGAGCAATGTTAAAACTAAAAATATTACGCTATCCACGGCTGGAAACTTAAATATCGTTGCGAAAAAAGATGTTAACTTACAAGATAATACCCGTCTATGGTCATCATTAGGCAATATTAATGTCTCTGCTTTGGGTGGGAATTTGACCACAACCAGTCTGACTGCATTGGCCAATAAAGGCAAAGTTTCATTACTGGCAGATAAAGATGTACGTTTAAATATCGCTAAAATTAATAGTGCTGTAGAGGGAACCACTGCACTAGATCAGACCAATCAGAAATCAAAAATCACAGCAGGGCAAGATATTAATATTGGCTCAACTAACCAAGGGGCACTTTATCTCTATGCTGGAGATATCCAGTCCACGGCTGGAAATATTAATTTGATTGCTGATAAAAATATTAACTTATATCGTGCTGGAGATGTGAAACAAGTTAAGAACGCGGATGGGACTTTTATTCCAAAGACAACGTATTTATGGTCGAACTTAAAAGCAAAAGATATTTCAGTAAAGTCAGCGATTGGTAATGTCGAACTTCAATGGCTGAATGCCAATGCCAGCAATGATCTTGTGGTTGATGCAAAAGGTTTCAATCGCATTTATGGTGGTGAATTAAAAAGTGGTCGTAATATTGAGCTACATGGTGGAGACAATGTCAGACTCTGGGCGGTGAATAGTAATTCAGGTGCACATACTGCGGTTAGTTCAGACAAGAATACTTACTTAAATAGTGATATTGATGCCAAAGGTCAAACCAGTTGGGCAGCGGCTAGCACGGTCAATATGACAGCTGGTGGCTTACTTTCCTTAAAGAGTAAAGGTTTACAAGCACATCAACGTACCAATTTAAAGGGTGGTGTAGTTAATATTGAAGCGGGCACAAGTTTGGATTGGAAGGATAAATACACACTGACTGCAGTGGATAGTGCGATATTAAAGAACAATGCCGATCTAGCGCAATTCAATGGTGATATTGGTATTCAGACTGGAACTGGGAATCTTACCATTACGCCAACCAATATTACCCTAAATGCGTATGGCGATATTGATCTTCATGCTAAAGGTGGTGATTTAACGTTAGTAGGTACTGGTGGCACTACAGGAAATGGTTCAGAGCAAGTTGTAAAGCTGAATACAACCACCGGTGGTATTAGCTTGGCAGGCCAGAATGTAACATTACAAGGATCTGAACTTAAAGCGAGTAAAGATATTAACCTCGTTGCTACTACTGGTGATGTGATTGTGGATGGCGTGAAAAATACGATTCAAGATTCTACAAAGATTGCATCATTTGAAAGGCTGAAAGCAGCTCAGTTGGAAAAAGAAGTTTTATTACGTCAACATGAGCAAATGCGACAGGATAAGGATTACTTATTCCTCATAGACTCGTACGCTAAAAATAGGGGTATTGGTTTAAAGCATGAAGGAGAAGTTGATGTAAAAAAAATGTATGCGATAAAGGACGCATTAGAAGAGAAATACTTCGTAAAAATTTTTATTGACTATAGTCCTGCAAATGGGTATCGCGGTTCAGTATATTTTATTCATGCCTATGAAAAATATACGCCACGGATTGCATCTGCTGATCAGTTGATTAATTTCTATAGTAAAAATGTTAATGGTTATGAACATCAAGGCACAAACCTAATCTCAGGAAATGGGAATATTAATCTGATTGCAGCAAAAGGCGTAAGTATTAGCGGTTCAGAAGTAGATGCTCAGAATGGGACTGTTCGTATTGAGGGAGCGGGTACTTTAGCTGGAGCTGCACATAAAATCCAAGGGCAATATACAAGTGACAAACCGAGTAGCGTAAAACAAGGTCCGATAAAAGGCAGCATCATTATTGATGGACTGCAAGACTCTTATGAAATTGGTCGAGTAGAGCATGAGAACTACAACTGGCGTAGTCCTGTGAACATAACGACAATTAATGGCAATAAAGGAGTAAAGATCAAAGCTACAGGTAGGTCAGAAACTGATAATTTAATTTTACAAGGCACTGAAATCACCAGTCAGAATGGTAATGTCGATATTGAAGCTTATAAAAATATTATTTTTGATGTGGCGATAGAGAATGGTTATGACAAGAGTAAAAAAACTGAAACGAAAAGAAAATGGTACGGTAAGAAGAAAACCACGACAACCGTAAAAACAGCTGAAAAAAGTGGAGGAGTGTCAGTTGATATAGAAGCGAAAAATATCAATATCAAAAGTCAGGAAAAAAATACAGATAAAATGATGGGTCAGAATCGTACCAGTATTGATATGTATTCGAGTCATTTAACGGCAAATGGTGGAAAAATAAGTATTCAGGCTGGAGGGGACCTCAACTTTTTGACTGCAAAGAATGAAACCTTAAATACAACTGATATTAGTAAAAAGAGCTCATTTATTGGGATTAAACTGAATAATTCCAAGACCACGAATACGCGTAATATTAAATCAGAGCTTCCTGCTGTGCTGAATGCGGACTATATCGGCACAAAATCAGGATTTGATACTCGTCTGAAAGGGACTGTATTTAATTATTTGGAAGGTGCCAATATTCAAGCAGGTGGCACGATTAGCTTAGAAAAAGCATCGGAAATTGTTACAAATACTTCTACGAAAAAGAGCAATAGTGTTGTTTGGCAGTCGATGCAAGACAAAGGCTCTATTACAGAAACAGCAAAATTACCAAGTTTTAATGGACCAATTGAGCCAACGTTTATTGCTAAAGGTGGATTGACAGTACAAGTACCAGTTGTTTCTGGCAAAAATAATGATGTACGAGCAGAAGTAATTAAGCTGTCTAATCAGCCTGGTAATGAATATTTAAAGACTCTTATTGCTCGAAAAGATGTGAATTGGGAAGCTGTAAAACTCGCACAAGAGAATTGGGATTATAAGTCACAAGGATTAACTGGTGCTGGTGCAGCAATCATTGTCATTATTGTAACAGTATTGACATCAGGGGCTGGTACAGCAGCGGCTAGTTCAGTTGCATCAGCTACAGGGAGTGCGGCACTTGGAGCAAGTGCTCAGGCTGCGGTTGCGACATTAGCTTCACAAGCAAGTGTAAGCTTAATCAATAATGGTGGAGATGTTGGTAAGACTTTAAAAGATTTAGGTAGTAAGGAGTCCGTTCGTAATCTTGCGGTAAGTATGGTTACGGCAGGATTATTAAAAGAAGTGGGTACAGCTTTAAAACTTAAACCCGATAGTACTTACTTCCCTGATCGTTTAATGAATAATTTTACCAATGCTGTTGGCTCTACTTTAGTACAGACGGCAATTAATGGTGGAAATTTACAGGATAACCTCGAAAAAGCTTTACTGGCAGGATTATCTGGAGCCTTACAAGGGGAGTTAGCACTGGGTATTGGGGATTTCTTAGATTTTTCAAATCCTGATATTTGGGAATATACAATTCATAAAATTGCTCATGCTGCTGCTGGTTGTGCGGCTGCAGCTGCAACAAAAGCGAGTTGTGAGGCTGGTGCAATTGGCGCTGGTGTAGGTGAAATAGTAGCTGGATTAATGCCTGATCCAGTAAATGGTGATGAATATACAGTTGAAGAAAAATTACGAAATCGTAATGCTGGTAAGATAGCTGCAGGTGTTCTATCCGGCTATGCTGGTTATGATGTAAATACAGCTGCAAATGCGGCAGATATAGCAATTGAAAATAATAATAATACTAGAGGAGGACCGAAAAGATCATTATTCACGTATTTAGCTAAAAAAGCTGTTAATCACATTGCACCTGAAAAAAGTGCAGATCCTAAAGTTGTTGCTAATTTTTGGTTAAGAAGAACCGATAAAAATGCTTTAAAACAAATTGATATTGATCATATAGCACAAGGCCATATCACAACTAACAAAAATGGAGTTACAGCAGTAGGTTTTCATCATGAGCCGAGTGGAGGAGTAACATCAAGAGTTACTCAGGTTGTTAGTAAACCAGACTCAAATGGTGTTTGGGAAGGAGTAATTGAAGTTTATGATGCAAATTCAAAAAAATGGATACCTAAAGCTGGAAATAATGGGAAATCAACTTTCTTACCATCAGGATGGACAAAAGAACAAATGGAATTTGAGTTAACATCTGTTTTTAAAGCAGGAGAGGCGAAAGGTTTTGTTAAAGCTAAAAAAATCTTTGAAGCTATATCACCATCAGGCGTTAAAATTAAGTTTGTTCCACCTACTAAAAATGTACCCCAATGGCGTGCTTGGCCTGTTAAGTAAATTTTAATTTTTGGAGTTATGAAATGAAAGTAATATTTTTTTTAAATACAAGCCAAGAAGATGAAAGTATGGAAATTTTTAGTTTTCCAGATGTAATTATAGAAGATGAAAGAGTTGAAAGTGAGCATTTTACCGAAGCAGAATATTTTCTGATGTCTTTAGACTCCGTAAATGCAGCCTCAGAAATGCTAGAAATCATTAATTTTTACAATGAACAAAGCATGCTTTCTTTAACTGAAATCAAGGCTAGTGAAAATGTTAAAGCAATTATTTATGAACAATTTATCGCGTTTAAACGAATAACATCATCTAAATTTGATAATGAGATTTCTTTAGATATATTTTTAAATATATTGTTGAAATGGAAGGATTATTTATTAATTGGTGATAAGGCGGAAGTCGTATTTGAAATTAATTAGGTGTTATGGGAAAGAGTTAAGATTAGCTGTAAGTGGTAAAACAGACAAATACTAAAGAGATGCTGTAGTTGCAGCATTGGGAAGAATAAAATCAGAAGCTTTAGTTTCAGGTTCACAAGTTAATAAATGGTTAACTAAGCAATAGGAGATATTAATGAATTACTATGAAGTCAAAGCGGATTTTTATGAGTTTCCTAATCAATATTTTATAACAGAGATAGATGGCTTCGACAACCCGAGAGCTCAGTTAGATTGGGATGAGTTTCTGGTTGAATTTCTCTTAAATAAACAGAAAAAATATATTGCGACAATAGAAAGCGGTAAAGAGGAAGTTGATTTTACTACGACATTCTATGGGTTTTGTGTTGTTAGTGAAAAATTTGCAAATATATTGGCAGTAGAGAAAATTAGTGATTGTTTAATTGTTCCATTAGTTTTTAATAAAGAGTTATCACAGAAGTTTTATTTATTGGTGGATTCGTTAAGGTATGACTGTGTTGATGAGATTAACTCTGACTTTCAGAAATTTCTTGAGAACGATCCTGTAAGACCTGATCTAGCGGGAAGATATAGAGCCTTTTTTAAATTAATCATTGATGCTTATAAAACAGATAATGCTGACTTTTTTAGATTGGGAAATGAAGATGCAACTGTGATTGTGAGTCAGAAAATAAAAGATATTTATGATAAAAATCATTTGACTGGAGCAAGTTTTACTAAAGTAACGATCGACTAATTTATGTTTAGTTTGATATAAACGGGAGTAGTTCAAATCTGAACTGGCAGTTCTCCGGTTATATCAAAAGCTAATTCTTCATTTGGATGTTTTCTTTGGGTTGGCAGAAGCTGATATCTTAATTAACGAAGGAAAATTAACACAAAAGAGTATAATTGAGTCAACAAGGATTGATCTGGCAGATGGCGTGCTGAGAAATCCGAAGGTAGTTGAAGTTTTGATGAAGGATGGGTCTGATATTACGGATTGGAAGAAGTTCACAACAAAATCTGTAAGTACTCAAAATGGTCAATATCTACAGATACATTTTTATAAAAATATTAAAACGGATAAGATTGATTACGAAATACAAGATTACAAAGTGAAAGGAGTTGTGCGACCATGATTTTAAAATGTATTGATCCTTTTATTGATGAATTTAAATTAGATCATTTTTATATATGTCTAGCGGTAAGCTTTAGTGAAAATAATAAAACTACTGAAGAGACAGTAAGGCGAGATCCTGATGGAATACCAATAGGATCTTAGAAGGTTTGAGTTAGTCACACAAGAAATGCCATTTAATTGCACCTGAAAAAAGTGTAGATCCTAAAGTTGTAGCTAATTATTGGTTAAGAAGAACCGATCAAAGTGCTTTAAAACAAATTGATATTGATCATATCGCACAAGGACATATTACAACAAATAAAAATGGAGTTACGGCAGTAGGTTTTCATCATGAGCCAAGTGGGGGAGTAACATCAAGAGTTACTCAGGTTGTTAGTAAACCCGATTCAAATGGTGTTTGGGTGGGGGTGTTGAAGTCTATGATGCAAATTCAAAAAAATGGATATCTAAAGCTGGAAATGATGAAAAATCAACATTTTTTCCTTCAGGATGGACAAAAGAGCAAATGCAGTTTGAGTTGATTACTGTTTATCAACAAGGGGTTAAATCTGGTAAAGTGGGCACTTTAAATGCTTTTGAAGCTATTTCACCATCAGGGGTGATAAAATTTGTCCCACCGCCAAAAGGCCATACAACTATAACGCAATGGCGTGCTTGGCCTGTTAAATAAATTATGTAAAAGGTGTAGATAGATGAAAGTACAATTCAGCTTTAACTGGACACAAGAAGATGAAGGTGGAGAAATTATTCATTTCCCTGTGGCTGTAATTTATGCTGAGGATAGCAATGGTGAAAAAAAATATTGGTCTGATGCTACTCATTTCGTAAGCTCTTTTAATACGACTGAGTCTGTGTATAGACTTTTAAAGATTATTAACCTATTTCAACTTGAAAATATGATGCGAAAAGTTGAGATCTCACACTGGAATGATTTTGAAAAGGCAATTATTAAAGAATCACATATTGTATTTAAAGAAAGATTTGGTGATTCTTATCTAGATCAACTTGATTTGAGTTTATTTGAAAAAATACTTTATAAGTGGATTGAGTATTTGCAAAGTGTTGATAAAGATACAGTCGTATTTGAAGTTAATTAGGTGTTATGGAGTAGTTCCTTATTGCAACAATTCCCCCTTATCGGAAGAACTAATAATGTTGTTTTTAATTTCAGCATTGTGGGCAAACTTTTTATTGAGGGAGAGCATATAAAATAGGGAGGCAATGGAGCCTGTAAATTATTTTGTGTAAGTTCCATTTTTATAAATGATCTTTTAATCGATCATCGAACTGAATCGTAAACCAATTCATCGCTAAACGCCAATTGTGAATTGGCATTGTCCATTTCTTTGCGGCGTTGCTTATTATACTTATTTTAAATAACGACGTTGATGTTTATTTTTTAGGCATTAACAGTGGTGTTCAATTTAATCAATATTTTGGTGCTGAAGTATTCTGGAATAAGTCAGTAAACGATATTAAATTTGACGAAGATTTTGAGGATTTTGGTGTAAAAACCGATGCCGATGTTCAATATTATGGTGTTGGTCTTACTGGTAAATATCCTTTAGAAAATAATTTTTATGCAAAAGGTATGCTTGGATATATACGTGTTGATGTTGATGCAGAATTTCAAGGATACAGAGCATCAGAAAGTGAAGATGATGCTGGTGTGATTATTCAAGCTGGTGGAGGCTACAACTTCACTAAGAATATTACAGGAGAGTTATCATACACATATGTTAGTGCCTTTGATGGTTTTAATGGTATGAATCTTCAAGTGAAATATAATTTCTAAAATATACTTGAGGAAGATTAATAATTTCTTCTTCCTCAGGTTACAATCAAAAGTATGGTTATTGAATTGACTACTGTTAATAGAGCTGGGTTATTATGAGTTCGAAAACAGGATCGCTACAGAACGGTAATCGAACTCTAATTAGCTTAAAAATACGAACTGCTGTTTTGAAATAGGTTGAAATAAAGAAATTACAATGTGGTAAAAATAGTAGTAAAAAATTAAAAGTTAAATATTTTATTGTTATTTGTTAGTGGTTTATTTCTTTAATTTGACTGTCACCGCTTCCGCCAAAATTCTAAATAAGCCCTTGTTTTTACAAGGGCTTATTTTTTGTCTGTTGTTTTACCCCTCATACTACCCCACATTAAAACTTGGATTGGAATAGTCAAAATAAGAATAATTTAGATGACTTTGGATAGTAGGTAAATTGAGTTTAATTTGATCTTCTAGAAAACAAACTATTATTTAAGGTTATAGCTGAGTGACTTCTGGGCCGTTCCGAGCGAGGGTGGCGAAATTCTGAATAGATTTAAGTAACTTTCATAGATAGCCTAAGTTTAAAGTGTTTTTTGACTAAATAATTTTTATTTAAATGTGAGACTAGGATGAAATTAGGGATAAGAAAGAGCTAAATTAGGATTACTTAATTTAGCCTATATCTTTAAATGTATTAAGAACAATCTTGATAAATTTTTCAGTAATAATAGATTGATGTGTAGACTTTAGTTTAATCAAGTTAATGGTTCGACTAAATGGGAAATCAATAATTTTTTGTTTAATTACTTTATTCTCATATAGTGATATTGGGGTAGATTCGGGTAAAACAGCGATGCCAATATGGGAACTAATGAGCCCTATTGCTGTAGTTAAATATCTGACTTCGCATGCGACATCAATATTTTCAATTGATAAATCAATATTTTCAAGAGCACGATTAAATGTCTTATACACGCTACTTCCGGGCATGGTAACAATTTGAGGGAACGAAATGACATCCCTAAAATAGATTTGTTCTTTGAATTGTAGATCATGCCCCTCTGGGGAAAAAACTAATAGTTCATCATCAAATAAACGATAAAAAGCTAAGTGAGGATCAACAGTCTCAATAGTACCAATACCAATATCAGCTACAGCAGATTTGACAGCCCCATGAATTTCATTTGCATTTAAATCATGTACTACAATTTTGACTAGAGGGTATTCTTTTTTAAATTCTTGAATCCAACATGGTAGTAATGAACTGGCAATCGTTGGTAAAACGGCAATATTAATTGTTCCTAATACATGTTCGGAAATATTTTGACTAAGTTCCAATGCGTGCTCATATTCTAATAATACTGATTTCAGAGGAATGATCATTTGTTGTCCCTCTGGGGTAATTTTGACGCTATGACGAGTTCTATCAAATAACTTTAAATGAAGTTCATCTTCTAGTTGCTGAATCTGTAGAGTAAGCGTTGAAGGTGATATGCATAATTTATTAGCAGCTCGTGCAAAATTTTTGAGTTCAGCGACAGTGAGAAATGCTCTGATGTGCCTTAATCCTTGTTTCATTACTACATTCCATTGTTCAGAAATTTTAAATTAATAGGCTTTCTAAAGCTCAAAGATACATTATTTATTTTTTAAAGTTAAATTTTCTTCAATTTAACACTCATATCTCAGAAAAAACATAATATCCAAGATACTTTTTTATTTTATATTCAGAAAAATCGAATACTAAATTTGAATAATATTGATTCAGTGAAAGTATAAAAACACATAGGATAAAAGTGAAAATAGGAGCTAATAAAAGGGAATATTATGTTAGCAGGATTAGGATTAATCACGATTATTCTATTATTTGTCAGTATCTTGACAAAAAAGTTATCACCATTAATTGCATTAATTACCATTCCAATCATAGCTTCACTGCTTGGTGGCTTTGGATTAGAAACCAGTAAATTTATTATTTCAGGAATTAAAAATATTGCCCCAATGGCAGGGATGTTTGTCTTTGCTATTTTATTTTTTGGCATCATGACTGATGCGGGAATGCTTGACCCAATTATTAACCGTATATTGAAAACCGTTGGTTTAAAGCCAGCGAGAATTACTGTGGGAACTGCGCTTCTCGCTTTAATTATTCATTTGGATGGTTCAGGGGCGGTGGCATTTCTTATTACGATTCCTGCAATGCTGCCGTTGTATGATAAGTTGGGAATGGATCGACGGGTTTTAGCCTGTGTAGCATCTTTGGCTTGTGGGGTTAATTTTTTACCTTGGACTGGGCCAGTCATTCGTGCTTCTGCTTCTTTAAATATTCCGGTTACAGAAATTTTTACACCTTTAATCTGGGTCCAGATAATAGGTTTGATCTTTACATTTACTGTAGCTTATCTATTAGGAAAAAAAGAAGAAAAACGCCTTGGATTAAAAAATCTTTCCGGTGATTCTGATTTCTTAACATATGACATTGATGAACAAAGTCAGGCTTTACGTCGCCCACATCGTTTTTGGCCAAATGTTCTCATTACAATTTTTGTTTTAGGTGTAATGATCAGCGGCAAAATTGATCCAGTCGTAATGTTTATGATTGGTGTAGTTGCTGCTTTGCTTATTAATTACCCTGATATCAATGAGCAGCGACAACGTATTGATGCACATGCAAAGGCTGCTTTAAGCATGGTAAGCATTTTATTGGCAGCCGGCGTGTTTACAGGTGTGATGACAGGAACGGGCATGTTGAAAGAAATGTCACAACATGCAGTAAATTTTATTCCACCAAGTGCTGGGCAGCATATTCCATTTGCCTTAGGCATTGTGGCAATGCCACTGTCTTTATTATTTGATCCGGACTCTTTTTATTTTGGGGTGTTGCCAGTTATTGCACATACAGCAAGTGCATTTGGTATTGAACCCGTACAGGTTGCACAGGCTGCAATTTTGGGTCAAATGACTACAGGATTTCCAGTGAGCCCATTAACACCCGCAACATTTCTGATTGTTGGGTTATGTAAATTAGATTTAGCTGATCATCAAAAATATACGATTCCATATTTATTTGCAGCTTCTGTAATTATGACAATTGCTGCGGCTGTATTTGGCGTATTTCCATTCTAAAGGCGTAATATTATGAATATTTTAAATAAAATTCGTATAGGTAGTGGTGCGGGTTATGCGGGGGATCGAGTTGAACCAGCTATTGAATTAGCCGAAAAAGGTAACCTTGATTATTTGGTATTTGAATGTTTGGCTGAAAGAACAATTGCTTTGGCTAATCAAGCTAAACTTAAAAATCCGAATGATGGTTATGATGTTCTATTGGAAAAACGTTTCCGTGGTGTATTGCCATTTATTCAGGATAAAGAAGGTAAAACCAGATTTAAGATCATCAGTAATATGGGAGCAGCAAACCCTGTCGCTGCAATCCAAAAAATTCGGGAAATATTAACAGAACTTAAGATTGCTGATATCAAGGTTGCAGCTGTAATAGGTGATGATGTATTGACTGAGCTTACTGATCAATCTCTGATTCTTGATAATGGTCTAAGTGCTGGGCAATTGTCTTCACAGATAGTTTCTGCAAATGTTTATTTAGGAGTTGATGGAATTTTAGAAGCACTTGCACAAGATGCAGATATTATTATTACAGGGCGAGTAGCCGATCCCTCCTTATTTCTTGCACCTTTAATCCATGAGTTTCATTGGTCAAATACTGATTGGGATAAATTGGGGAAAGGCACATTAATCGGTCATTTACTTGAATGTGCAGGGCAAGTCACAGGTGGTTATTTTGCAGATCCTGGAGTTAAGGATGTGCCAAACCTAGACCGTTTAGGTTTTCCGATTGCTGAAGTTGATCGTCAAGGACAAGCTGTAATCACTAAAGTTGAAGGTTCTGGTGGTTTAGTCAGTGAAGCCACCTGTAAAGAGCAACTGTTATATGAAATTCATCAACCTAATGCTTATAAAACTCCTGATGTAACAGCTGATTTTTCTAATGTCTATTTTGAACAAATTGGACCAGATCAGGTTGCTGTTTATGGAGGGACGGGCTATGAGAAACCTCAAAACCTTAAAGTGACGGTTGGTTTTTCTGATGGTTTTATTGGCGAGGGACAAATCTCTTATGGTGGGCCAAATGCTAAAGCACGAACAAAACTTGCTAGAGATATCGTTCTTAGCCGTTTAAAACAAACAGATGTTAAGTTCGATGAAATTCGAGCGGATATGATAGGTGTAGATTCTTTGTTTGGTGACTATTCTCTTCAAGAAGCACAGAATCCTTGGGACGTACGATTACGCGTAGCCGCACGTTGTCAGCAAAAACATGATGCAGTTGCGGTAGCTAACGAAGTTGAATCTTTATATACCAATGGACCTTATGGTGGTGGTGGTGCAGTAAAAAGTGTAAAAGAGGTACTGGCTGTTGCATCAACATTTTTATCTCGTGATCGAGTTCAAGTTCAAGTCATTATGGGATGAAAAATATGAAATTATATGAAGTTGCACACAGCCGTACTGGAGATAAAGGCGACAGTTCCAATATTTCAGTTATTGCATTTGATGTGCAGGATTATGATGATTTATGTGCAATTTTAACTACGGACCTTATTGCTAGACAATTACAACCAGCCTTACAACACTTTTTGGTAGATGAATTCAGTATTGAGCGATATGAACTTCCTAGAATTGGAGCTTTAAATTTCGTAATTCGCGGAATTTTAAAAGGAGGTGTTACTCGATCATTATCATTGGATGCCCATGGTAAGTCTTTATGTTCTGCCATTTTAAATATAGATTTAAAATGAGAGTCAAATATATAGAATAGTCCTAAGGACTATAGTTTAATCTTATGGTATTTGTAGAGTTGGATCTCAAAAGTATTCTCCACAAATTCTAATAAGCCTTTGTTTTTACATCGGCTTATTTTTTATCTATTATTTCTTCTCTGTAATTTGGCCTTCATGAAAACTTGGATTGGAATAGTTGAAATATCACCACTTTAAACGACTCTAGGTTTTTGGTTAAAATTCATCCATGTATTATTAAACTATCATTAATTCATTTTTAAAGTGAAGATACAAAGTCAAAAGTGCTTCTTTGTATAGTTAACTGTATTGGATAATTTTTCTTGCATAAGCTTTTGCGTGAAACTTAAGAATACTTCGAGGCCTAAGAATTTGTGTAAGTGAATCTAAAATGAACAATTGAAAAGATAAAGCATAGTGTAGCGTCATTTAGAGACGCATTACTCTTTTAATTATGAAATGAGTGATTAAACTCTTTTTCTAGAAAGGAGTTTAGCAATATGGGTAAAAATTTAGTGCGTCTTATGCAAAGTGAAGGGGAAGAAGCTACTTTGAATTGCCAGCGTGATTCAAATAATGAAATTATTAGAATCTTTGATTTAGAAGGTAATGTTCTTCCTCTAAATCAACGGACGCGTTGCGTAATTTGGAAATCTCAAGTTTGGTATTTTTGAGTGATTTAAACTTATAGTTTATAAAGAGCCAGCATTGTGTCTGGCTCTTTAATATTATTAATATTTAAATTTTCCATTCGAGTCTGTATATTTTGAATATTCTTGAGCTATTAATTCTTCAATAATATTTTCTTTTTTTGTATTTTTAAGCTCTGCCAATTTTTCGAGTTGTGTTTGAGCAGCTTTTGTTAATGGAAGATGATAAGGCTTTCTTAATTTTCCTGAATTCCTATAATTTTGCTGACTCCATGATTTTTTAATTTTTTCAAAAAATTTAAAAATGGCAATTTCTTCTTGAAAAAAAATAAGAATATTTATATTGTCAAGTATAATAAGTAGCTTATTATAAGGAGTAAAATTTTCCTCATTGAAATAAAAACCATGTTTCATATACATCCCCTTTTTTTCTAAATAATTGAAAATCCATTTTATCTGCTCAATGTTATTTGAATCTATCCAACTATAATATTTATCATTTTGTTTAATGCTAATTTCCCATTGTTCTCGAATTTTTTCTAGTAGTTTTAATTTTTTTTCTAAATTTATATTTAATAAATCTATATTATAAATTAAAATTTCATATTTATTTCCAGATGTTTTTTTGGGTAAAGGCAATGGTATAGATATATTTATCTGATAAGAAGTTGGTGTAAATGTATAATCTTCTGTTTTTTGGTTTTTTTCATCTTGCTTTTGCGGTATTTTAAATTTCAAAATATTATCAAAATATCTATTATTTTGAACTTTAATTGTAGTATCAAATGAGTTATTAATGGCTAGTTCCTTAAATTCATTTTGTATTTTTGAAAATACAAAATTAAGTTGACGTTCATTTTTCTGATTTATCCAACTTATATGGTTTAACTCCAATATTCTATTTATTTTTATTTTTTTAATTTGTATAAGGAGAGGTTCTAAATCATTATTTTTATTGAAAAGATCAGTTAAGTCTGTTTTTATTTTTTCAAGAGGGGGGAGTAATGGAGCAGTATGATTATCATAGTTGTACTGAATATTTGGTTCTAAGTCAGGTCTGAAGTACACCCAGAAAAATTCTAATTCGCGATTAGAGTTTTCAGAGAAAAAGGAAATACTTTCTTCTAAATAATCTTGTTTCATTATAAAATCTACTAAACTTAATTTCCCTAATTATAACGGGAAATACATAGAAAAACTGACAATAGAAAATAAAAAATATGTAGTTTTTTTGTAGAAATACAGTGGATTTACAGAGTTAATATTATTGTGATTTTATACAATGTGCTTGGTGCTTGGTGCTTGGTGCTTGGTGCTTGGTGCTTGGTGCTTGGTGCTTGGTGCTAGTTTGAATTCATGGGTCAGCTTTCTGAAGAATTTATTAGATACCTTTACTTGCATTTATCAATATTTGTAATTTTGTCGGAATATACGTTTTATTTCTAGAAAGAACAATTTCATACTAAACAGGAAAAGATCGGATAATTACTCAAAGTAAAAAATTAATTGGGTTGAGATTTTGAAAGATTAACTCACGTAGTGATACCTATTTGTGTGGTTGTTTTTATTATATTTTTAAATAATCATTGTACTCTTCTATTCAATTGATTATAGGTGTGAATTTAATGTTAGGCTTGAACTGGAATTCTGTTAAATTTTCTAAAATAACTATATAAAACAACTTTATTTTTCTGCAGTTACTTGATGAGTAAATGTAATTTGTAAGTTATTTTTTATGTTCACTATAATGTTGTGATTTTTTTGATATATTTTTATTGAGATTTTTAAAATTCTTTGTCATTGATTGTATTGGTCCTAAGATTTTATGAAAAAAATAAATTTAGAAATGTAATCTTTGATCTTTCTCTATTTGGAAATGAAATAGTAATAGTTGGGGGAAGGGAGGTGTCAAAATTATTGAAGGACTTCTGGTATATATAAATTTAATGAGTAATTTTCTGTCGATATTTTATGTAGTGAAGATTTATGCGAAACTCCTTATCTTTCTATCCTTGATGGTGATTCAAATTGTTTGGCTTATTATCTCAATAACAGGATGAGTAAGAGTGTTAAAAAAAGGGTGAAGATATAGCTTTTATGCTATTAAATGATTTTAGATAAATGAAAATAATTTAATTGTTCAATTAAATATTTTTTATACTTTAGGGAGAGTTATGAAAGAAGAAACTACTCTTCCAAAAATAAATCTGAAAAAGTATTTAAGAACTTAGTGCTTCTATTTAGCACATCGTGATCTTTACTGCATACGCTACTCTCTTCCCGTGTCTCAAAAATCTATAAGAGGGAAACTTAATTATAAAGAGAGAAACTCTTCTAAACGTAGATTTTCACAATAATTTATTATCGAACAAATGACTAACACAACTCAACGTTGTGCTAGCTTTGATTCAATCCATATGTTGAGTTCTAACGCTGACCATCCTACGCGGTTTGTAGTTAAGCGAATTTGCTTAGGGAATGATGAATCGTAATATTCAGATTTTGGATCTAACAGGTTATAAATAGTTGCTCGACTGAGACCAGTGAAATCAATAACCTGTCTTAGGTTGATGATTTTATTCATTACAAAGACAGTTTGGTTTGTTGACGCATTCATGGTTTATTCCTTTCAAAATAATGCGTGCGTTTTGCACATACCATGAGCAACCCAATAAAAAATAAATGCTGGAGTATAAGAGGTTCCCTGATTTAGATTCAGTAGATCTCCGTTAGGGAGTTATATAACTTCAGTTTTACTTAGATTGATACGAAGGGATTTGTTGTAACTTTAGCTTGCTATGGATCTCATTTCTTGTAAGGCTTTCCTATCAGATGAACCTTCTTATTCTTCATAATGTCGTGAGAAGAATTTGTTTCCAGTGGCAGGTATATTAATTATTCTTGTCTAGTACTCTTATCTATTGGATTCATTCTTATCTAATACATAGATCTATTCTTACCTAAGACAATTAATCCATTTCAGTGTTAGTAGCTCAACATATAAATATGTATCTAGAAATCTATTCTCCTGTAGCTTAAGTGAAGAACTAATTCACCTTATTCAAACTATCTAAGCTCAATGCCTAAAAGCATAGAGCAAGTAATCACCATTAAAAAATAATCGATATGACTTACCTATGATTTAAACTTAACTTAGGTAAATACAATGTCTAACCAAGCTCAAACTCTCATTGCAATTGAAAGCTTCATCGAGAGAATCCAGAATAATCAAATCAGTAATGATCAGATTCTTAGAGAGTTACAAGAACTGATTCCCGCCTTTCATATTCAGTATTGTCCGAATGTGTGGTACAGCCAACACATTCAAATTTTTATTTGTTTAATTCACTTAATCGAGAGTTATTTACAAGGGCAAAGCTATGATGGATTAGATATGCTCCTAGAGCATCAAGTGGTGACTTTACGTCAAGTAATACAAACCAATTACTCCAATGTTCTTAATGAGTGTCATGCATTTCAAATGCAAGAGCTACGGAATCAACAACGCCTAACTGAATATATTAAGTGCGTTTTACAGCATAAATCCCGCTCTTTGATTGTACGCGTAGATTTGAAGTATCCAGATCATGTACAGAGTTTAGTAAATATCCAGTTATTTGATCAGCACATGAAAATTCTCCGTAATCGGATTTCAAATGGTGACCGTTGTTTTTCTAATTTAGAGGGGTTTGTTTGGGCATTAGAGCAGGGTGGACACTCAGCGGGATTCCATTGCCATTTAATGCTGATTTACGATGGACATAAACACCAGAATGATTTTGGTCTTGCTTTAGCTGTTGGGAATTATTGGCAAGAGATTACGAATGGGCTAGGTACTTTCTATACACCCAATGAACCTACTACCAAAGCTCGATTTGAAGAAAAAGGGACTTTAGCTCTTGGTCGTATTGAGAGAGCTAATACTCAGCAATGTCAGAATGTGATTGCATATATCCCTTATTTTGCTACTCCAGAAAAATACGATCAGCGATTGCGTGTCAAACTTAATTCGGGTAGTAGGACCTTTGGAACAGGACAGTAATTGATAAAAACTAAGGTTTAAAATTGAATAGAACTCACTTCACTTCGGTGGGGTGGGTTCTGTTAATGCGTAATGATCAAAGAGTTACTTATCTCTTATTTAGACAGAAAATAAAAAATTATCGAGTTGGTCTTCTTATGTAATTCAACCAAATTGGGAGACGTTAGATGAATTTAGCTACTCTTGAACATCAAGTAATTGTTCGCTTTGAACGTGATATTCATAGCCTTTTTAAAGCTATAAAGCTCAATAAAGAAGACATGGATATCGAGTATTGGCTTATTGTATTCAGTGCTTATATCGATGAATGGTATTACATCATGCAGTATTATATACATGCTGATTTTAGGATATGGATTCAAGAATTTAGAGAGTGTTATTTAGCAGTATTGCTTGAAAGAAACCTAAGAAGTTTTAAAACTGACAATACAGAATTAGCAAAAGAAATTATTGATTCGATATTACAACGATTAATTATTCGTTTCAGAACAGTAGCTTTTGCTGAAAAGTTAAAGTTTATTCATGAAGTGCATAGCAAGCGTGTAGAGCGAGAAATTGAGAAATATCATCAAGCGACTGCTCATTATTATCAATTAAGAATAGTCACACTTGGATTAGGCTACGACCAGAATATTGCTGATGCTATCCCTATTTGTACCATGGCTCAACATATCCTGACTTTTGAAAAACGAATTAAGAGAGATCGTCTATTAAAAGTAGGGCTTCGCTATGATTATCAAAGAGTCATGCATTTTTCTCAAAAAAATCAGTACATGATGTTGTTTGTGATGGTTTTTGATGAGAATGTAATTAAAGATTATCACTATATCCTTTCAAGAATCTGTGCAATATGGCAGGAAGTTGCAGGTATGGTTGGAGAAGTGTTCGGTATCGAAAAGTTCAAGAAGCTGCACAGTAATGATGAAATTGAAGCATTTACTTGGGAATTGCAAGATCCTGTTGATGACTTGGAAACTATGCTGAGAACGACATTCGGTACAACTGAACCAGAGAGTAGAGAACTACGAGTCTGGCTTCATGGTTTCAATTCATGGAAGAGTAATGTGATGAGATGACAGTAAAACTGTATCTAAAAGCTGCTAGGAGTTGATTTACTTATTTGTAGATCAACTCTTATAACTTTAATGATTTTTAGACTTTAATAATTGCAGCGCAAGGTTATATGCAACTGGTTTGGAAATAGATTCAGCCACAAAGTAAGATTGAGGAGGTGTGAAATCAAGGGATTGTTTACGGTACAGTGTTAGTTTACCAGTCTGTTTATCACAGAAGGTAAATTCATTAGAGGGGTGGGAATACTCCTGACCATATAGGGGGCCACCAATACATTTCAACCGTAACATTTTCCCTCCTGAAGCACTTTCATCCTGAAATTATAAGTTAGTTTAATATCTGGAATCATGTCTATGATTCTTAAAAACAACAAAATAGTATTGTAATTGTGTGCTTAATATTCATTAGCTAAATTTACTTAATGATCCGGTTAAAAAACTAATCTAATGAAAAATAATAAATATCTTCGCATTAAATAATCGGTACGAAGTTGACACCTTAAATATTGCACATTATCCTTTGCGTGCTGGCCTACATTGCCAGTTGGTCGTCGCGGACCATTCTTAGGAGTATTAAAGGTTTTACTTTTAGTACTCAGCCCCTCGTGCCCCCTCTCTGCGGTGGAACGGGAGGGGGACACCTTCGGGTGTGCTGGCCCTAAGACCAGTCCGCGAACCCTTTCTCGTTCTGCCACCATAATTCTCGAATGCTTTGGCAGAACTCCCAATATAAAGGAGTTGGCTATGCATATTCTTTTTATAACGCCTGATTAGTTTTTAATAGGGTTTGATGAACTTTTAGTTGATCAAGCTTTAGGTCTTTTCGTCTAAAAATTTAACTTTAAAAATATGTCATGTGAGCTACGCCGTGGCAGGGCTTCGTATTGCCTAAAAAAGCCTAAGCTCCATGACGACGTCATTGGATAAAACGATGAAAAATAAAATTTTGATGGGTTTGGTGGGTGTCAGTGTTCTGATGATTACTGGTTGTTCTTCTGATTTCGAAAAAGGTATGAAACAAAGCTGTAGGAATACAGGAGGTAGTCGCAGTTTCTGTTCCTGCTTCTACGACAGGATGGAAGAACATTATGGCAAAGAGAGGCTGGAGGCGATTGGCATGATGCAAGTCAGGATGCCAGAGGATTTCGAAGAGGTATCTTTTAAGTCTGGTCAGCAATGTGCACATAAACTTTAGAGCTCGTATTCACATTAAATCTTAGTTTGTCTTTTGATCTCACCTGCTGCCATAGGGCAGGGGGGTGAACAGGCTTATCTAAAAAATGAGGAATTTATAATGAAACATCCATTGATTGGCCTTTATTTCACCATTGTGATTGGTTATTGGCTGTATTTGATTTGGCAGTACCCTATTTATTCTCGTTCATATTCTTTGGGTCGGGCACTTGTTTGGCCTGCTGATTTTCTACGTTGGTTGTTTTAGTACCTAAATTTAGGAGGTTGCCATGACAATCATATCGAGAGAATCCCTCCAGAAAAGTCGTTGGATGATGATGCTAAGAGCGAGTGACAATATTTATTTTGCCCCTGCTATTCCATATAAAAAATTGCAAGGGGCTATGAGTTATCTCTCTCAAGGTATTCATCCAGATGAAATCCTCATGTTGATTGACGATACGGTATTTGGCAGTGCTAAAGCTGGACTTTGTATAACGGCGACTGGACTCTTTTATAAAGAAAGCTTTGGAGATGATGCTGCTTATCATTTTAAAAATATTAATCATGTCGAAGCAGATATTGGGGTCATTAATCATGGCATCGTACTGAATCGGATGGAAACTTTGACCTTTACCCAACTGGATAAGGGAACAGTACGAACATTGGCTTCATTCTTAAATGAAGTCTGTCAGGGACAAACAGAAACTGATCGGGCCCCACCACAGATTGATGCAGAACTTAAGGTAATTATTGATCTGTTTGCTTATTTCATCACATTCAATATGGGTAGATGGAATGCTGAATCTAGTCATGCAATATCAAATCATTTTGCAAAGCTGAATAATGAAGCATCACCGCACTATATTAAAAGTTTACTGACTGAACATCCCAACTTTGAATATGAAGATTTATTGCATCGCTTTGCAGAACTTAAAGATGTGCTGGCTTACAAGCTTCGTACGGAGATGATCGAACAACTGGTTTATGCAATGGCACTGGGTCAGGTTGAACAGACTCAAGCTGATCTTTTTATGACTCATTTGTGTCGTGTATCCAATGTTTCTAAAGCCGTATTTCCTGATCTGGTCAAAATTATCTATCAATGTCTGGCTGATGAAAAGCAGGCTAATGCTCCAGCGTTGAATAGTGAACAGCAACATGCATGCAAACTTCTTGATATTCAGCCTCAATTACTGACTGAACAGGTCTTGCAATCTGCTTACCGAAAAAAGATGGCTGAGTTTCATCCGGATAAATACCAAAGTTTACCTGAATCTGTTCGTCAGTTGATCGAAAGCCAAGCACAGCAATTGAATGAAGCATGGACTCTATTAAAAAGCTATTTGGGCAATAACTGAAAATAAAGAATTTTTACTTACATATTACCCCAGTGAAGGCAGCCCTAAAGCGCCGTATATCCTCTATTTCAAGGTAATGATATGAATATGATAAAGAACAGCACTAACTCAACTAAAAAGATATCACCGTTATATTGGTTGTTAACTGTAGTGATGATGGTTGTACTGATTGCAGGCGGTATTTTATTTAATCAACATCAAAAACGACAAACTGAACTTCAGTTAGCACAATTAGCTTTAGAACAATCTAAGGTACAAAATCAATCTGCCACAACACAAGCAGCATCAGAACCCGCTGAATCAGGTTTCACCGGAATTGAAAGTATGGTGGAAAACCCGGAATCAGAATCTACTCATTCACAAGCTGAGGACGAAGTGGTTGCAGGTGCAATAGCAGCTGTTGATCAGGCAAAAGCACAAGATGCGAATATAGGAAAGCTCAGTTCAGAAGTTGATGGTGAGTACCATGAAGGAAAAACCTTAAGCTCCAATGCTTCTCGCTATGGCTTAAAGCCAATCAAAACTGCGCCTAGTGATTTAAAGTCAACCATCCCGAATATTGATCAAATGCTAGCGTCACACCTCATGAATGTATGGGGCCGTTCAAGTCCGGATCAGGTGAGTAAGCGAGTAGAAGGATGGAGCCAGCAAGGCAATACCATGACCTATCGTGCTGCATGGGATTCTGACCGTTATCAATGTACTTGGTATGTGGTGAGTTGGGATAAGAACAGCAATCAAGTCCTTAACGAAGGATACCAGTCATGTTTTGGTCACTAACTTAAATAGCCTTTTAGTATTTATTGAATGATTACTTTTATTTACATCAGAGAAAAGATTATGAACTTTATTAAATTTATCACTTGTGGAATTTTAAGCCTTTCAATCAGTTCTATTGCCTTTGCTAAAACTGAGCAGGTTACACTTAAAGCCAATCTTTATTACGGTGAAGAATCAGTTGTATTTCCAACCACTAAAGGTGAAGTCATTTTAAATAGCTACGCCATACCAGCTAAAGTCGTTCCACAAGTTAAACCTTTTAAGAAAGGTCAGTGTTTAGAAATCAAATCGAAACATGGTTTCTTTAAAGACACTGGAGATGGGCAATATATTCAAAGTATCCAGCCTTGTACTAAGAAAGGTTTAGCGACTCCAAAAGTCACTCGTTAATCAGACATTCATCTAAAACGATATAAAGCTCAATCAAACCACAAGCATCTGCTTGTGGTTTTTTCATGCCTTTTATTTAGGAGGATAACTAAATGCATCAATGTCCTTACTGCCATTCGCGACATCTGAAATTACTACGACAGTCGGAGCAAACCCACCAAAGTGTATTTGCAAAACTTTCATCTTTCTCACCGATGTCTCTCGCAGCAGCCTGTATGCAATTGTCAAAGCGCAGTCCTATTCACCCACTAGTCGGTGGCTTTGTTGGTTTAGTTGTAGGGGGCATGTTTCTGCTCTACGTCCAGCATCAAGACAACACGGTGATGTTGCATTACCAGTGTGAGCAATGTCTGGAACACTTTGAAATCAAACAGTCGAGTTTTTAGTAACTCTTATTTTTACAAAATTCAAATTATTAAAATTAATTAAAGGAAATCAATCATGGCACATCAAGTTGAATCAATGGCATTCGTTGGTCAAACCCCTTGGCATGGTTTAGGGAATCAACTGATCCGAAACCAACCTATAGAAGTATGGGCACAGCAGGCGGGTATGGACTATGGACTGGCGAATTGAATCATCCAATGTCAGCTATATGGCAAAGAATGAACGTGGACAAAGCATCATCATGCCGTATGAAGATCAGAGAGTCCTTTATCGGTCAGATACTCATGAACCGTTATCGGTTGTGAGTCAGCGCTATCAGGAGGTACAACCGATGGAGATATTAAACTTCTATAAAGACCTGACAGAACAATCAGGGTTTGAATTGGAAACAGCAGGAGTACTCAAAGGTGGCCGTAAGTTCTGGGCACTGGCTAGGACAGGACAATCGGCAGCGTTAAAAGGAAAAGATGTTAGCAATGGCTATATTTTATTGGCTACGGCCTGTGATGGCACATTGGCCACCACGGCACAATTCACCAGTGTTCGAGTGGTATGTAATAACACCTTGAGTATTGCGATACGAGGACAAAACAGTGGAGAGGGTGTAGTAAAAGTACCGCACAGTACCAAGTTTGATGCAGAAAAGATCAAGCAGCAGCTGGGTATTTCTATTAAAACCTGGGATGAGCATATGTATGAAATGAAGCAGCTCAGCCAGCGTAAGGTAACTCAGCAGGAAGCTGCGGCTTACTTTGATGCGGTGTTTAATAACACAACTTTGAGTGTCACAGACCAAGAAGAAAGTATTATTCAGTACTATCTTAAAGCAGCATCCATGGACAAAAAATCAAACTCCAAATCTGAACCAAATGGCCGCGCCATGTCGAAGGCTATGGAAATGTTCAATGGGCAGGGGCGGGGAGCTGAGTTAAGTTCAGCGAAAGATACGGCTTATGGTCTGCTTTGTAGTCTTACCGAATATATTGATCATGAGCGGCGTGCGATTTCAACGGATCACCGAATGAATTCAGCATGGTTTGGTGCTGGAGCCAATATCAAACAACGCGGGTTAGAACAGGCATTAAGAATGGTGTCTTGATATAACATCTATTCATTTTACTTTAGGCTTGATGATTTAGCCTAAGTCTATCAATGACATTACGTCTTAAAATTAAGTATATCTTCCGGCATATCTACAAAGGTGTGCTTTTAAAATTTAGGAGAAACGTAGTTATTAGTGAGACTAGCACTAGCTTTACTAAGCCAGTGCTAGCTTATATTAATGAAAGTTACATTGATTTTTTTCTTTAGTTTACTGCCGATATTGCCTTTATTGGTCTCAATCACTCATAACCATCTCATCATGTTGATAGATAGTTTTTATAGGGCTGGGGCATTGGTTTTTGGTAGTGGGCATGTTCTATTACCGCTTTTACAGGCATCAGTGGTCGGTGAGGGGTGGGTTACCAATGATACTTTTCTAGTGGGTTATGGTGCAGTACAGGCTGTACTTGGTCCCTTATTCACTTTTGCTGCATATCTTGGGGCTGTTGCCCAACCCGCACCCAATGGCTGGTTAGGTGGAGTTATTACCCTAATCGTGATTTTTTGCCTGCATTTCTGCTTGTGTTTGGTGTAGTACCTTTCTGGCAGAAAATACGTCATTATCCTGCTGTACAACGTGCAATGATGGGAGCTAATGCTGTGGTCGTCGGTATCTTGTTGGCGGCGTTTTATCATCCAGTTTGGACGAGCGCGATACTGAGACCTATTGATTTTGCCTTAGCCGTAACGGCATTTTTGTTATTGACGTTTTGGAAATTACCACCTTGGCTTGTAGTTTTATTGGGTGCATTGGCAGGCATTGTAACGGTACAATTCTAATGAGAAAGCGATAACTTACTAGGATGAATATTCCTATATTCTCAAAGAGCTAGTGATTGTTTAGGCTAAGACTAGTTCTGGTTTGTTTTGTACAGTAATGAAGCGATGGAGAAAACGTACGGGCAAAATAGCTTAAAGAAGTGCTTCTATCATCCTTACGATGGTCCCCACGATCTTTAGAAGAGTTATCGGCTGAAAGCCCATTTAATTATAATTTAATTAGGGAAACAAAGTCATAAAATGGATGTTTTTAACTTATTGAAAACCTGAAACTTATTGAAATTTTGAAAATTAGCTCGACTCTGAAAATATTACGTTACTCATATTTTAAAATCTAGCTAATTTTTGATTTAATCATTATGAAAAGCTGCACTAACTCATTGATAGAAGGAGATACGGTTTTAGCAACACACTTAAGAGCCTGCGGAATCGATTTTGAGCAAGAATATGAATTCCATCCAAAACGCAAATGGAGAGCTGATTTTCTGATTATAGGTGCAAAGATTCTGGTTGAGGTCGAAGGCTGTATTTGGATGGCTGGAGGTGGACGCCATACGAAGGGGGAAAGATTATATCGGGGACATGGAAAAATACAACGAAGCAGCAATGATGGGTTTTACAGTTTTATGGTTCAGTACAGAGCAAGTGAAGTTGGGCGTGGCAATTAAACAAGTTGAGCAATTGGTAGGTAAAAAATGGATCAAAGTTGTTGTGATGTTCTATGTTGAATTTAAGTCAGAAGAGACTATCGCTAAGAAGCTTAGCATATCTGAATTCGCTGTAGCGCGTGATAAGATGCTAGGAATGGTTCGCCTCGCTACTAAATATCAATTTAAAAGTCGCTTATAGGAGCTTGAAAGTCAGGGTGTACTTTGATGTTATAGTGACCTTAGTGTGTGGCTCACTGACTTATTCAAAGCTCATCAAATGATGGGCTTTTTTATGGGCATTTGAAATTGGATTTTTAATGAATAGGGGGATTAGAATGGCAAAAAAGAAATCTAGTGGGAACGGTTATGAGAAAAATTATATTAATCTGCTTGATTGCTTTTGGAACTGCTGGGTGTACATCCAATGAACTTCAAGAAACTCAGTCAGATATAGAGCCTATTAAAAGTACTTATTGTCTTCCCATTGAGGCAGAAAAACTTTTAGGTCAACTTGTTCTAAGTGAAGACGATTTAAAAAGAAGAACTAATGCTGGAGTTATTCTAATCTCTTATAGAGGTGAACCTGTTAGTTCAGATTTGCGATATGATAGGTTGAGCATTGTGATAAATAGCGAATCAAAGATCATTTATGCAGCTTGTGTTTAAGGTTGGAACTATATCTAGAAGAGATCTTGGGTATTGCAATTTAATATTATTTTTATCACAAATTATTAAAATACAGGGAATTACTAGAGAAACTGGGAAATGTTAAGAATACATCTCCTTATAAAGACTTGGCGATTTTACTGAATCAACTTGGTTATGACAAGCGAGAAATGGCTAGATTAAGAATACGTTTCTTTAATACCATAACTAAAAGTATGATTTTATTGCATAGGCCGCACTCCGAGAATGAAATTAAGGGTGGTGCTTTAAAGGCCGTCAAGCAAGCACTGAAACAGGAGGGTTTGTTATGAGTTATTTAAAATACAAAGGTTATCTTGGGACGATTGAGCCAGATATTGAAACAGGTGAATTATTCGGCAAGTTAGCTTTTATTCGTGATTTGGTTACATATGAAGCGGAAACATTAAAAGAACTTGAAAGGGAGTTTCAATTTTCTGTGGATGGGTATTTAGCATCATGTGCGGAATTGGGTAAGTCTCCTGAACAACCACTTAAAGGAACGTTCAATGTGTGTATCCCTCCTGAATTGCACCGTAAAGCTGTGATGGCTGCAGGTGATAGTAGCTTGAATGCATTTGTTAGTGAAGCAATCAGTGAAAAGTTGGTGCGATTATACGATTAGATGCTTGACTGTACAGCACGCTTTGTCTACATCTTTGATACGGTGAGGAAGTTATAAGTGTTGCACCTATTTGATTTTTAAGCTCGCCAAAAAGTGGGCTTTTTTGTTGCAATGAAAAATGTTTTCCAGCTAGGAAACTTTAAGTGAAATAAGTTACGTGTTTTGCGATTACATGTTTAATTTGTGATGAAGTTTGCATTTATTGAATGGTTTTTTAGGCATTTCTCGCTTATGATGTGAATGGATACTTATTTTATTCACATGAGTTTATGCCCGTAGCCATCCGTAGATGCGGGCTTTTTTAATTATTGTATTTAAAATACTATAGATAACAAGAACCCTCAATGATCAGCGCAAATGTCATAAGGGGAAGCCTACTCGATGAGTAGGCTTTTTTATTCTGGATATAAAAATAAAAGAACTCGGCACTTTGGGGATGCCGAGTTCCGGTTGAGCCTGAACTGGATAAACACTTTTGAGGAGAGAATGATGCTGATCAGTCACGTATCAGAACATTTGCCAGTTCAAGAACAAATTATCAAGATATAATTTATTGCACAAGATAACAATTTATACAAAATACGTGTAATACGTCACAAAATTTTGCACATATTAACTTACATCTTATAATTATTGGATGGGTGCAGTATTGAAAATCATTTTAGGTGTTCGTTGTGTATAGTCTTTTATTAAAGTATTAATTACTTTACAAGAGAGGTTGAAGGCTATGATATATCCTTTGGGAAGGAAGCTAGAAATTTTATGAATAAACTCAAGAGCCATTAAGTAGACTGGTCTGATACTATCTGGATGAAGGGCTAAGGAGTGGGATTATGATTTTAAGTTTTTTAAAGGAAGATTATCTTAAGCAAGGGACGAAGCCATCTCAACTTTTAATCAGCTATGATATTTATTATGAAATTTTAAAGGGAGATGGAGCTATACAAAGTTGTTATAAGTTAGATAAGGAGGGAAAACTAGGGATCGATATTTGTGGGTGTCAAGTTTATGTGGTGGATTACCTTGATTCACCCTTTAAGTGGTTAGTTTAAACCATTCAATCTTTGCTGATCCATCCTTAGTAACTTTAATTCAGCAAAACCCCGCTAAATATCGATTATTGGCGGTTTTTTTTCTTTTATATCATTTCATTGTAAATAAATATGAGGATCCCATTATTGTGAATGGGTGACGGAGTTGGTTATGAGTAAATTAATGAGTGCAAAAGAACGTGCGGATGCGTTGGAAGGATATATTGGTGAAGACCTAGATAATAGTATTGATACACTTTATGATTTTGTCCATGTACAGCGCATTAAAAAGGTTGTTGTATAAATTCAGGAAGACAAGCTTCCTGAATTTGAAAAGCACTTATTTAAATTTTTCAAGAAGCATGGTTATAAGGCTATGATCGATTCTTAGCATTCTTGATCTCTTGTAGTACTTTGGGATCTATTTTCATAGCTTTCTTTTGGGCTTTAAAAGTAACTTCAATTTCTTTTAATGCTTGAATATAGGTTGAAATTAAGAATGATGCATCAATTACAGAATCCTTACTTTCATTAGCAATTTTAATTTTAGTTAACTCTAAAGCTAGAATTTCTTTAGTTTCAGTTTTCATGTTTTCTCCAATATTTATAGATAACTAAGATCAATGTTGGCACAAAGTCTTAATTTCATAATATCAGGGAAAGTATGCTTGGGCTTGAATATGAATGAGCTTGGTTTTTCTCTTTCAGTTAGACCAATACCGCCTGATTGGCTTTTTGAATTAGATCCCCCCAATTTTGCATCAGTACCTGAAATGTGGGATTGGATAAGATGGGTATTTTTAGATCCAAAATGTCAAATGTTTAACCCCGACCATATACATTTGCGGTCATTTCGTTATCTGAATATTGTCGTGACTAGATCTGGCTTTAGTAAACAAGGTCATCAGGTCATTGGCACCACTGAAAAAATCATGATCAATGCAGGTGGCTGGGAAAAAGAGCGGCAAGAGGAACAATACATTCAATGGTTCAGATGCTCATGTTGTTGAGTATTTGACAGATCAATGGAGCGTAAAGCTTGATGATTTAGCCAAAAAATGGCAACACAGCGTCGTGCTGCCCGTATTGCATCAGATCAAGCATAAGGCTCATGCCGGAATATGAGAGTGCTAGACGGCAAGAGCTTGGCATTAAGAAGACTATTTGGCTGCATTCTCATGCTGGGGAAAACCAAGACCCTCACACGTTGCTGCACATGGAAAAACCTTTGATGTGGTTAAGGGCATGTATTCGCATGGCCAGTGGGTTAAACCTGGGCAATTGAATTACTGCCGTTGTGGGAGTAAAGCAATTATTGATGAGACATCATTTCTATAACTAAATAACTGTATTAAGTGTGACTTAATCGTAAAAAATAGTTTTTTTTAACGATTGGTTCGTGCAATAATTTAGTTTTGCTTATATTTAATGTGCCATTGTTAATATTTTTTAACATATGGTTTTGCTTGAGTTTAAGGTTAGTTGAGATGAGTCAAATTTCAGAACTAGAAAGAGATGAAATATATATGCAAATTGATAAGAGGTTTAATGATTACATGAAAGCTAGAGTTCGACGCATTGATAAGGACTCCTATAAATATGAACTTTTTAATATCTTGGCTAAGACGGTGATTGAGCCTGCAAGTTTTAGAATTGAGCATTTCAGGGAGTATACCGCTCAAGAGAAGGTTGAAAAGACTTTGTACTGTTGCAGGAAAATAGGATTAGACCAATTTAATACGAAGAGTATGTTGCTCATCTGGTCAGATGACGTACTTAAATTATTAGATATCTGAGTCATTACAGGTGCTAGGTTTTAATCTTTTGGGCCCCCTTATTAGTGGGGTTTATTTTTATATGGTGAGTAAATGAATATAAAAATCGCAATGGGACAAATCCCAGCGACTAAAAGGTACTTGCAATAGTAAAGTTTAAAGAGGGGAAAGAACCTGAAAAGTTCATTATAGGATACAAAACTTATTTAGCTTTAATAGCGGATGAACGATTCACACCTCGAATCACTCGAGATGGAAGAGACTCTATGATTCGAAACTATAAGGGTATTAGAATCAAGGTGGTAACAGAAAAGTGGACTTTTTATGATTTAGACATAAATTTTCTGGGAAGCTTAGTAGGGTGAGGCCGAGGAATATGAAATTAATGGCATCAAAAAACCTAGAATATGGACAAGGCTTAATTGACAAGAACAAAGACATAAGGTGGTTAACACTGAACAAGATATCATCAAGCTCTGGTGATATAAAACTAACCTAGTGTGACAAAAAGTGATTAACTGCTCTATCTAAGTTGCGGGCGAGTGTTCTACATATGACTTGGTAATAATGGGTCAAATAAATGTGTAGTTATAGGTGGTGTAGTATATTATTAACTTCTGATGGAGTCTCAGAAGTTTGCTTGTAAATAAGTCTGATTAATCCTACACTTCTTATATTAGATGTCATCGTTTACCAAAAGAGATGTTATTTGGGGACATTTATTTAGAAATAATAGATTTAACTATTATTTTGATATTGCAATACTATATCTTATAAAAAGTTTAATTTGTTTTGTTAGTTGAATGTCAAAAAAGAAATTAAAAAATCTGTATTTGCGGAGAGGGGAGCACCCATTTGTTTTAAGTACTTTATTTGCCTTCACTGCAAGGAAACAAGGGTGGACTGTGGAAGAGGTCAATGAAGTATTTGTTGAAGCAAGAAAATATGATTATACATATTTCTATAAAACATTGGTTTCATATCTCCATAATGAAGGATAAGTGGAAAAGATGTAAATAATAGTTTTGATGCTATTGGGACTTTTTTAATAAGCACTCAACCATGTTATAACGTGAACTATTAAGTAGAAAAATTAGATGTAATATATTTGTGCACCTTAATGATTAGAGTATTAAAATTGTGAAACTTCTTTTGCTAAAGAGATTGTCATTAATTTGATTTGTGAGAAAAGCAAGAGGGACTCATGAAGTGGTCTTATTTCATTGTGATCAAATTTAATATTTTAAATTAAAGAGACAAAAGACTCGCTTGTCTATAAGGAGCGGGTCAAATATAGTCAAACTTTATTGTTATATATGACCACTTCTCCTCCAAAGTGATCTATTAAAATTATACTCTTTCTTTAGCCCAAACAAGCAACATGTAGGAAGTGTCTAGTCTTTTTTAAGAGGAGGGGCTGTAAAGGCCAATATAAGATCAATGAACTTTTGGCGATCTTTAGTGGGTTGCAAGTGTACATAGTGTGAGGCACCTGTAATTTCAATTACTTTGACTGATGCAGCATTTGTCAAGTGTGATTCTAGTGTGGTTATATCACTTGGACGCGACCAGAAATCGTGCTCTGAACGCAGGATCAGTACACGAGAGCGAATGAAGGAAGCATCGAAAATTTGACGACCATTTACCAATTTGAGTGTGTCGGCTACAGGACCAGAAGGAAATCGGAAACTTGGTGGTTCACGCGTATCTGTTGTTGAGTCGCCTTCCATTGACAATTGAACGTAGCGTGTTAGGAATGCTCCATTTATACCTTCACTACGCCAGCGACCTTCTAAATTCTCAGCTGTAGCGAGTCGGGTGGCACCATGCCTTGAACGATCAAGTTCTGCTGGTTGTTGTGGGTCACCAAATTCTTGTTGTAATTGCCACCCACCAGCTGGACCGCCATAGGCTGCATTGTAATAGATTAGGTGAGAAATATATTCTGGATAAAGTGAAGCATAATGCCCCAGCCATTGTGAGCCAGTTGCCCAGCCGATAGCCGCCAAGCGAGTTTCATTGGGATGACGATGATGAATCTCCTTCACTACTGCTGCAATATCAAGTACAACTTCATTTGATCGAACAGCAACAGGACCATTGTATATTTTAGTTGTATTTTGCATTTCAGGAGGAAACTGTGAGCGGCCAAAGCCGCGAGCATCCATTAAATATACAGTATGTCCAGCTTTTGCAAATTCTTGAGCTACCGATGTACTAGGGGCATCTACATCCCAACTGGCTAGCACGCCTGATCGTCCACCATTTATCATCAGTATTGGACCACGATCACCTGTTGTGATTGTATCATGTAACTCACGAACGAAAATAGTTAAACCATCATCAGTCATTGTGGTGAAATCATGTCTGATAATTTCTGCTCTAATAGGAAGTGCTAGGAAAAAACTTATACAAATTATTATAGTGAATATGGGCTTCATACATTCTCCTGATACAAACCAGCATGAACTTTTTAAATCACTTGATTTCATAAATTATGTAAAAATATAAGGTATTATTTTCATTCTTAATTCAATATTGTGTAAGGAACCATGACAAAGAAAAGGATTTTTACTTATATCTAGCTCTTATGGTATCTCTTTCTTCCGAGACTATAATCATATATACTATCTTGCTGAGAATACTGTTTATTTCAGTCTTTGGTTTAAAGGTAGATCTCCATAATTCATACTTTTTTTTACAAAAGGTATAATTGATTATCATATTTTTAATGCTTTTTTAGGATTTAATCAAAATCTCAAATACAGAAATTTACGGTAATAAATTCCTATGAATACATTAGTTAAAGTAATTGTCTTATCCATCTCTACTTCGATTATGGCTACTTCAGCATTTGCAGCATAACAAGATACTCATAAGACTGTACATCATAGTAAGCAACCTGTAGCACAAAAGCCACAGGTTAAGTATAATTCTGTAAAACCATCACGTGATTGGAAATCTGGACAAGCGATTCCCTCTCAATATCGTAGTGCTCATTCAGTAGATCATAAGCAATATAGATTGACTAATACCAGGTAAGAATCAGCAATGGTTAAAGGTGAATAGTGACTATGTACTTGTTAATACAAACACACATAAGATTGTTAAGGGTTAATTGAAGAAAGGCTTACGGAAGAAGCTAGCTTTTTTTAAACTTTCTCGTACCCTAAGCTATATTTAATTCCTTAATACTACTTTTGGCATAGTTCTAAATTGTTTTGGCGTAGAACCATAGCATTTTTTAAATTCTCGTGAAAAATATGACATGTCCTGAAATCCAGCTTGATATGCGATTTCTTTGATGGATTGTTGGTTGATATGTGATTCCAGCGCACGATGTGAATGTTCTAGGCGACTTTCTAGTAAAAATCTACCAAAGGTGGTTTCTTCTTGTTGAAATAACTTACTGATATATCTAGACGTGATCTTGAAATGACATGCAATATCGTGAATATTTATATCTGGATGATTAATATTTTTTAATACCATATTCTTAATTTGCAAAAGTAATGAGCTATTATTTCTATTATTTAACTTTGACTCTGAAAGGATGGAACTCAGTAAGTCCATATATTGACATAGAATACTATCTTGCAATTCCTTGTGGATATCACTAGAGAGCAAATATAAATTTTGGAGAAAATCACAATTTAATTTTTGCAAAGGATGATGTTCACCAAAACTATGCGCTGTTAAAAACTCAATTTTTCCATAGCGTTTTTCAAATAATTTTCTAGGCAGCATTAATACCATTTGTCTAAAATTGCCCAATAGATGTAGATCATAAGGGCGATGAGTATCATAGAAACCAAATTGACCAACATCAAGTAAGGTTTCTCGACCATCTTGAGCGAGTCCCATTTTTCCAGCTAAGATTAAACTCATTAAAATAGAGTCATGATCATCTTTTTTTATAATTGAGTGCTTTCTTTGTACATGTTGTGCTGATCCAGAAACATCCACAATTCCCCAATCTGACCAAGATTTACACTTTAATGCACCAGAAAAGTTCATGGATGACTCAACTGTGCAACTAAGCGGAACAAATGTTTGGCTGATCGCATCCTGCCAATAATCATGACGATATTTAAGTTCTAACTCTCTTGTATCAAAATCTAACATTATTTCAGTCCCTTTACTGATTTCATCATGAAATGTCAGCTTCACTACAGAAAAGGATGCAGCAGTTTCTGTTAAAAAATAGCAGCAAGTTGTATGCCAAATCTGTAGCTGTTTTATCTAAATAACTCAGTTCCTTCTGAGTCAATTTTTTGTTCTTTTTCAGAATAACTATCCAAATGAAATTAATTCTATAACTAAATAACCAATTTAAATACGTTATAGGCAAGGGGAATATCAATGGAAAAATTAGTTAAAGTTGCATGTGTACAAGCGGCACCTGTATTTCTCGATTTATCAGGAACAGTTGATAAAACAATCGCTCTGATTAAAGAAGCTGCGGACAACGGAGCAGAACTCATCGCATTTCCTGAAACATGGATTCCTGGTTATCCATGGTTTTTATGGTTAGATTCACCGGCTGCAAATATGCCACTGGTATATCAATATCATCAAAATTCTCTCACTCTAGATAGTGGCCATGCTCAAAAGATTACAGATGCTGCTAAGCAATATAATATTTTTGTAGTGTTGGGATTCAGTGAAAAAGACCACGGCAGTTTATATATTTCACAATGGATTATTGACAATAAAGGTCAGACTGTTGGCAATCGCCGCAAATTAAAAGCAACACATGTAGAACGTACATTATTTGGTGAAAGTGATGGTAGCTCTTTGCAGGTTTATGAAACAGACTTGGGGCGTGTCGGTGCATTGTGCTGTTGGGAACACCTACAACCTTTAGGCCGTTATGCGATGTATTCCCAACATGAACAAATCCATATTGCTGCATGGCCAAGTTTCAGTCTATACACAGGTACAACAGCGGCATTAGGCCCAGACGTAAATAATGCTGCTTCCCGTTTATATGCAGCAGAAGGCCAATGTTTTGTGATAGCGTCTTGTGCGATTGTATCGAAAGAAATGCATGAGTTCTTATGCACTGATGATACCAAAAAACAATTATTGAACATCGGTGGCGGCCATGCTCGAATTTATGGACCAGATGGTAGTGACCTCGTTGAACCGTTAGCCGAAGATGAGGAAGGCATACTTTATGCAACATTAAATTTGGCAGCAATTACATTTGCTAAAACTGCCACAGACCCTGTTGGACATTATTCTCGTCCAGATGTCTTCCAGCTAGTATTTAATGCCAAGCATAAACCAAAAGTTATTCAGCAAGCACCTATCCAACGCATGCCAGTCGATCCAGCTCAAGATACAGTCGATTCCGAACTGGAACTTCAAGGAGAATAAGCATGGAATCAGCTATTCCTGAATATCTTCGTGTAGCCAAGACTCGCCCAAATTCAACGCCTAAAGGCTATACACCGCCTTTTCCAGCTTGGACGACACGTTTTGCTGAAGATACTAGTCAAGTGGTGATGATGTATTTTGGTATACAATCCAAACAAAAGATAAACTTTCAGCAGCTTACGGTGATCATTGATTATCTCAAGCAGGATCATTCGCCTGGTTATTGGACACCTGCTGAATATGTCGATGCACAAGGCTTCCATCATTTAGTTATTACTGCATATTGGGTTGATCAAGTCATATTTAATGACTGGTTTAAACAAAGTGGTTTTGAAACATGGTGGAATGCTGTCGAACGAGAACAAGGACAGGTCGGTTACTTTTTAGAAATCACTTGCCCAAGTATTTCCGAATTTGAAACCATTTTTTCTAATCCAAGTTCGCCTGAAGGTATTGCCCATTTAAGCAATGTCATGAGTGAGGAAATCTTGGAACATGGTTATTACGGTAGTATGCGTGATCGCCTACCGATTGCACAGTCAGATCCGTTGATAGGTTCTACGCTAGACAAGCATAAACTGCAACCCAAATCAGCACATCGTGTTCAGATCATGGGCAATGATTACCTCAGTTTAATTCGTTCAGGTCAGGACTGGACAGAAACGGAAGCTGAAGAACGTGCATTATATTTGAACAATGTCGAACCGATTTTAAATCAAGGTATGCAATTTTTGCGTGATGAAGGATTGGCAGAAGGTTGTTTGAACTGTCGCTATATGACCGTTCTTGATCCAGAAACAGGGTTAGCGACCGATAAAAGTTTTGGTTTAGCGTATTTCCAAGATTTACAATATCTTGAGAAGTGGGCCAAATCTCATCCAACTCATGTCGCTATCTTTGGCGAGTTTATGAACTATGTCCAGAGAATGAACTTTCAAATCAAACTCAAATTGTTCCATGAAGTGATTTCCGTACCTGCTCAAGCTCAGTTTTTTGAATATATCAATTGTCACTCACAGACTGGGTTAATGAACGCATTGAACGGAGAGGCAAAATGAAATTAAAACCATCTTTTAGTCTTATTATGGGAACGCTTGGGCTCAGTACACTTGCTCATGCAATTGAAGTTCAACCTGGCGATTTTGAGGTTTTACCCGATAGCAAAAGTCTTGCCTTGCTTTATTACACCCATACTCAGGGAGATCAGCTCTATCAAAATGGTGAGAAATTATCTGATCGTGCCAAGTTACAAACGGATATTGGCATAGCACGATTTATTTCTGCCATCCATCCGATTGAAAATCTGAGTCTAGAACCTCAAGTAATTTTACCTTTTGGTCAAGTAAAAACCTCTGATGATATTGCAGCACTTGGTAAAGCATCTGGCATCGGTGATGTCATGATTGGTATGCCGATCAAATATGCATTATCGCCAGCCAACACAATGGCTATTGCCCCCTTTATTTCAATCCCTTCAGGCTCTTACTATCAAGATAAAGCACTGAATTTAGGGGAGAATCGCTGGAATGGCACGCTTCAAACTGCTTGGTTACATCATTTTGATCAAGATATTACTCTCGAAAACATTTTCGATGCGACGATATACTCAAATAATGATCGCTATAGTCGTCAATCACTCACTTTAAAACAAGATCCGAAATATGAATACCAACTTTATCTACGCTATAACTTATCGCCGATCACTGCATTTGGTATAGGTGGTGGCTGGATCGGAGGCGGAGAAACCAAGCTGAATGGCGTTAACCAAAACGATAAGGTTAATACGACCTACGCAAAAATTACAGCATCTCATTTTTTTACACCGCTTTTTCAAACCAGTCTCACAATTGGACGTGATATTAAGGTCGAACAAGGCGTGAAACAGGATTCTGATTTCACGCTACGTCTTGGTTATTTATTCTAGACAGAGAGAGGGGATTTATTGCTAAATTTAACACGGAACATAGAGATTAGGTATTTCAATTTGGAAGTAGCAGCACCTAAGAAATATCTTTCAAAGAACTAAATCTTCTATTGTGCTCCATCCTAAGATAGGTTGAAAGTATTTCATCTCAAACTGAGTTAAGCAATTAACTCGGTTTGTGTGTCTTGATGAGGAAATTTTAAAATTCCAATGATAGGGAAATCTACATGATAAATATTAGAAATTTTCCAGAAAACGCCAAGTAAACTCACAGCCTGTGATCTGATAGTCTTCTGCAAACATCTCAAAAAAAGAACGTTCATCTACTCTACGTAAAACGCATGACGATGCTTCGCATCCCAAATAATAAAAGCGTTCGCCCGTGTGGTGCCGACTACAAATGGTTGCTCGGAGGTATATTGACCATTCAGCATTTTGCACCAGACTAATGGATGAGTAGCCGTTAGACCTGCTCAGCTTCCACGGGTAGTTTCATGACATAACTATAGTGATAAGTCGCTGTTTCAAATATAGAGTCATCTTGCGGTTTCTTTAAATTAAACCAAAAAGCCATGTCTGCTCCGGGAAAATAATGATGATGTGTTGATGATAAATATCCAAATACTTTATTTTATTACGAACAAAGTACATGTAAGAAGTCTGTCGATGGATAGAATGCCCCGCAACTCATAAATCTGGTTTGACTATATTTGGCAAATCATGTGATGCTAATGATTGCCAAGGAAAACGGCCAAGCCTGTGGCGCAGTTGGTATGATAATGAGCCATGAAGATTTGCGGCGTGCCAGCCCAAGTAGGTCATCGATGTAACATTGAAAATCCAGTATTGATCCGAGATAGGATCAATCGGTTTAGGGGTATCTAGTTTGACATCTGCCGCAACGTGTCCTTCTCCATCCTCGAGGCTCAGCCGTGCAAGAATAGGTCCTTCATAATCACAGATCAGAGACTCACCGATCATTTCTGTTTCCCAGACGATACCCGGTGCTATCGGAATATTACAGCGTATTTTACCGACGTGTGCAGCATGAGCTACCGGTACTCCCGTCAGCCTTGCGACCTGTCCGGGCAATTGATACTGTTGCCGGCGGTAGAGAGCATGTTCTCGTTGCATGAGCCGACCTTAGGCCCAAAGCCAGTTAAGAGGCAATGACCACCAGCACATGCCGCCCAGTACCAGTTGTACATCTTTGGCGCGTACGCGTGCGGCCGTACGTGTACGCGCCCATTCCCATCCAGACATGAGTCCGATCTTGGAGTCTAGGGTTTGGCATGTGACAACACCATCGTCATCACCTCCAACATAAAAATTTTGTTCCCACGGTTGGGATATCCTTGTCATGCAGGTGTACCAAACCATTGGGTTCTGCCAAGAGATAAGTACCGTAGGTGTGATTGCCTCTTATAGATAGAAAGCCACCTGCAATGATGACCTCCAACTCTCTTGCCAAATCTCATCAATTGAAATGGCCTGCCATCGATAGGCGTAGGAGTAGTGCGCAAGATGGGTGAGTAGACATTCGGGGAGGTAAGGCTTCAGGAACGACAATAATTTCTGGCGTGTGCTCACGATAGGCATCGCGAATCAGTGCTTCCACATGGATCAGATTGGCGTCCACATTACCGAGCATTAAGGTGGGCTGTACAACGGCGATCTTTAGTCATAACATACTCTAGAGATTTTTGGGGGTAGGCGTAACATTGAAGGGGTTTTTCCTGTAATGCGTTTAAACGTGCGCGCAAAGTTTGCTGAACTACTGAACCCAAGAATTTGTGCGATCTCTGCGATCGGTTTTTGTGAGTGTTTAATTAGCTCTTTGGCGTAGGCAATGCTGACCTCATCTAGCAACTGTCTGAACGTTGTCCCTTCCTCTGCCAGTATACGATACGATATTTTTCAGCTTGCCTGCGATGAATTCCGTATTGATGATCCGCTGCTCATCCAGTGACAGGCACAGTAATTGTCTGATTTGCTGACTCATTGGTTTATTGTGATTTTTCTGAAGCCTTGTGTAGAGCTCTGCTTCTAGCAGGCGCTGCAAAGTAGGACTTTGAATAAGAGGGGTACTTCACATTAGCACCTTTGTGATGACGATGCTATTTTTAGCAGCCTCATCTTGAACGCGTACTTGGAAAAATTCTTCATATAACTTTTTTCATAGGTTAATGTATGGGCAAATTTGACACAGACATCGTCCATAGGTGTAAGCATGAACGGCATGATGCTATGTAGAGCACCCATTACTAATTCTGTGAAAAAGTATTCTGATCACCAAAGTCCGTGACCTTTTTAAATTTACATAGACCTAATTACCTAACCCAGCATACCATGCGCGGGAACGCATCAAGTATTTGGAATATTGCCGGACGATCAGGCCTGCAGTACTGTTGAGTCAAGGTATATAAGCTTCTAGGAACTGCTCACCATTGATCGTGCTGCTCTCATTGAGTAGTTCCTCATGACTTACACGACATTGTCGATGGAAACCTAGCAGATCACCTCCATTTGATCGAATCAGCGCATCACATACATCCAGATATTGAATCGGAAACTGTAAGGATTTTAGTGGAACTATCATGGTGTCAATCTAAGCATACGAGTTAAGTCCGCAAAAAAATCGCCTTGGAGTCTGTGGCCATATGAACACGATCACATTACATTAAACAAGCAATTTCATGTCCCTTTGTCGACAAGAAGCTCTTTCTTACCAAGTTTGGTGAAGATTCTCATCAGGGCTTTCTGATTAACATTTGCTTTGCTCAGATCACCTTGGTAATGATCAAACACGCGTTGATCCATGAGCTTGAACCACCAAGCCGGAATAATAGCAGGTAGGATTAGTTTAGCATAATCACTTGGGAGCTGGGGTACATTGTCAAAATGTCGCAATGCCTGAAAGCCGCGAGTTGGGTGGGCATGATGATCTGAGTAACGCTGTATTTGATATAAAAACAGATTGGTCACCATATACTATTCCAGCTGTATTCTGGCATGGTACGTTCATACTGACCATTGGGAAGCTTTTGGTGTAGCAATCCATAATGTTCTACATAATTGATGACTTCAAATAAGGTAACGCTGTAAAGTGCCTGAGTGATTTGGAACGGAATGACACGGCGCCCAAACAAAGCAATCAATCCAGCGTGGAAGGCTACACTCATTGCCGGATCTTGCAGCAGCCCATTGTCCAAAGACCACCAGCCCGCGCTAGGCGTTTTTTTCAATTTGGATGGCTGATTTGATGCTGCCAATGATTGAGCGTGGTAGGAATTGTCAGAAAGGCTCTCCCAACTGAGCAGAGGCGGCATCCTCTGGGGGCGCGACATGCTTATGGTGCCCATAGGGATGCTCTACCAGGAAGTGGGTAGAGGTAAAATATACCTTGATATTCATATCCTGTGATTTCCGCTATGCTTTTCGCATGCAAGGAGGTGAATTTTACAATTCTGACTAGGCAAGTAGTTTCTTTTATTAGATCAAATTTTGATATTCTATTGGTGTCACATACATTCAATTTATGTCATCTTTGTTAATTTCAGTGAAAAAATGCACCACTTTAGCTTAGCTTTTTCGTATTTGATGCATTAGATATAACTCCTATCGTACCGGCATTCTCAGTTGCTGTTTTTTCTTACTTCTTATTTGGAGCATCTTGTTCTCTATGTGGTTATGATAGGAATTGGCTTGGATTTGACTATTCAAGCCCTAAATAGCTTTACGTTTAAGCGCAGAAATTTGATTGATTTTTACCCCAAGGGTTATCCACAGGAATTGTGGATAGTTTCAGAAGTGTGACCGTTGAGAAATCAGGAAAACTTCTAGTTTTGGTTATTTATTGATCTATTTTGTGGTGAAAAGATATCAGAACTACTCAAAAACGAAGCGATTTGGAAGCAAGTCGCTTTTTACAGATGAATGACCATTTTTTAATATGTTAAGATTTTGATTTATGAACTAGATTTGAGGGGAACATTAGTTAAATAGATAAAAGTTATGGTTTTTTATATACTAGTTTCTGTGGTAACTTAATTTTAACTATTGATTCTATAAGTGAAAAGTAAATATATGAGCAATCCTATTAGTTGGTTTGAAATTTATGTTAATAATATTCAAAGGGCTAGAATATTCTATGAGACCGTTTTTAAAATTAAACTTACAGATTTTTATAATCCATTGATCTCAAATGAGATACAAATGAAACATTTTCCCTTTGATATGCATGGATATGGTTCTACTGGAGCATTGGTGCAAAGGAATGATATTCCTGCTGGTGGTAATAGCAGTATTGTTTATTTTTGTAGTGAAAATTGTGAAATTGAAGAAATGCGAATTGAAGAGTCTGGTGGAAAAATTTATCAAACAAAAACTTCAATTGGGGAACATGGATTTACAGTTTTAGCTATAGATACTGAAGGCAATTTATTTGGTATTCATTCTATGAAGTAAAAGTATTAATAATTAAAATAAGATTGATTAAGTTGTAATTTTAGATAAACATAAGCTAAATGCTTGAATTTTTCCTTTTCGTATCAATATCATAAAGTACATCGTTATAGGGCCCAGCATACCGGAACGGCTCTTTCTTCATTTAACAGGAAGCAGTTTTTAATCAAGCATATCCCAGTCTAGGTCGATGCCCCTGATGGACTCGATTACTAGCTGTTACGGTCCAGACGTAGAAATGGATGGGGGATTCACGAGAATCAAGTTGCATCAGTTAAGTATGGTCTGTAGTTGCTGGCAAAATGGAAGATGAACCTTAAAGCCAAGAATAAAGATCCTGAGCTCAAGCCTGCCGTAGATGAGGTTTTATTACTACTTAATACCAAATCTGGAGTGCGTCAGGAAATGATGGCTTTGTTAAATGCCTGTGAAGTGTTGAAGCCATCGGTTGGTGTATTGGTCATGGATGTTGCTATCATCATGGGGGCAACAATGTTAATCAATTATTGACGGGTATCTCCTAATGCAGCAAATACTCTATAGTATGTTATTAACTTTCTTTGCGATACCAGCGTTTGCATATAGTCCAAAGTTGGTACTACCCGGGATTATAGATAACATAGGACAAGCTTATATTGATGAGGAGTCCTAAAAATACTAACTAAAGAGTTAATAAGTATGGTTGTTCATGAGAAATATAATCAACCGATAAGGGATGACTTTGCATCAAGTTACAAGACTATATATTAGACAAGTAATTGTTGAATGTATAAATAAAATTATTGCTGAAGACAAGGTTGGCTATTTTTCAGGGCAAACACCAAACTCTAGCCTCATTACTATATATGAGAGTTTCCTAGTTTTCGTTGTGCCTGATGATACTAAGGCTAGGAGCAATCTTATGCCAAGATTTAGCTCCTGACGATATGCTAATCATATTCAATAGTTACAGTAGCCATTG
>NZ_JAVQNT010000039.1:0-66334 GCF_031799075.1 Acinetobacter sp. V91_7 | reverse complement strand
GCGCTGTTAAAGATCCCTTCTGCTGAACCGGAGAAAACATTCTCGTCATTGGTCAGGGTGTGATAGAGGCTATAGTTCAAAATGGCTGCGTTTAAGGGCTTCATTTTTAGTAAATGAGGACTGGTAATCTGCTGGCCATTTAAGTCAACTGAATAATCCGCCAACATGTTCGATGGAACTTGTAAGTTTAGAGCCTGTTCATTCTCTAAATATTTAAACTGAATTCCTTTTAGCTCGTTAATACACACCCATTGACTATCTGGAGTGTGTTCATCCATTTTTACCCTTAAAACTTTTAAGTCACGAGCACGAATATATATCTTTCCATCTTGATCTTGGCGTACCGATATTAAATCTGTTGAAATATTCGAGTTAATAGAAATCTTTAAGAAAAGCTGTGTGTAAGCCTTATCAGAACTGAATATCTGATGTGAAGAGTTTGTAACTTCCGGAATACTTGGTAAAGCAATATTGGTGTTATCTTGCAATGATTCAGCAAAAGCATGAATCGGCAAGTACATAACACATAAGGCACTTACGAGATATTTCATATGTGCCTCTTTAAAGAGATGTTTGCTTACCGTTAATATTCAATGAAATATTATATTTATGATCCGCTTGAAATTTAAAATCAGGGCTAATATTAAAATTTCTTGCTTTGCCAGCAAGAATATAACCATTCACCGTATTTACTTTAATGGCATAGCTTTTATTTTCTGTTACATCAACAAGTGTTAAATTATTTAAAAGTGCATGTCGATTGCCAACATTGCTAATCATAAGAGAAGAATTATTTTGTTCTTGTTGTATCGACCAAGTAAGTTTAGTAATTGCATCTTTATTTACGACAAATAGAGGCAATGACGAACGTAGTAGTACGTTAATCCCTTGATCCGCTTTACGGTTATCAATCGGTTTTGGTAGTTCATCAATAATAATACGGTATGTTTGCTCACCAGAAACTGGTGCTGGATTAATTCTAACTACACGTAAATTATAAGAATCATTAGGTTGTAATTTTAAAAATGGGGGGCTAACTGCGATCTCATCTGTAGGTATTAATTGATCTTGCCCAGCATTTTGGCGCCATTCAAATACACGCACCTGCAAATCAGTGCTTTCATTTGACTGGTTATATAAACTGATTGAGGACGCCGATTGATCATTTAATATTTCAATACTTACAGGCGAAAGACGAATTGATGCAGCGTTCAGCATACTAGGCAAAAATAACAATAAACTTGTAGTAACAAAGATATTTTTTCTCATGATTTGCCCAGAACTACTTTTCTCAAATTAGGCTAGCTCTCTCAATCAAGAGCTAGCAATGACACAATAAAACTTATTAAAAATTAATAAGTCACTGTTACAGTTACAGTGTCAACATAGCTACCTGCGCTTGGCAAAGTTGAGCCAGCAGGGATACGACCATAGACGTTAACTGCTTGTGGCGCACCAGTACCAGTTCCACTATATGCAGTAGTTGAAATACCAATTGCTGTTGCACGGTTAGTGTCAGAGAAGAGGTTGTAAGGAATAAATTCGTTGCTTGTTGCACCACCAATCATACGACGTTGGGTAGTTTGAGCATTTTTGCCGGCATCAAAAGCCAAAGTCCATGGCACAGTGTTATTACATAAAACTTTGATGGCAGTACCACCTGTCGTTGTAGTGTCTGCATCGACGTTGCTAGCAAGAGAACTTAAAGTACCAAAATCTAAAACTGCGTTAGCTGTTGTACCTGTAGCTGAAGTATTCAATACACAGCTATTTGTAATTGTTGCTTTAACAGTTAAGGTGCCTGTTGCTGTTGCAGCATTTGCGGCAGTGATAGACATTAAACCCATAGCAATTGCTGGTAAACAAATGAGAGACTTTTTCATGGTAAAAAACCTTTTTTACATTACGCCAATAAAATTAATAGATGTAAAAACTAGCCTTCCCCATCACAATCACTAGCTTTTCTGATTGTTTTTTCAAAGCGTTATTTTTTTACTCTACTGACCGCGCATAATACAAAAAAACAACAAAAATACTAACATAAGTTTCATTTTAAATATCAATTAATAATTCAACTTCTGATGAATTTCTCAATTAGAAGAATTTTTATGGTTTATCACACTTTTTATATCAATTTTCGATACTTCTATTCAGCTTTTGTTAGTTTTACTAAAAAAATGATAGCTTTTCATTAGTTAAAATTTACCATAACTTTTAGTCTTTTATAATTTTTTAACCATTGGTCAAAAAAACAAGAACAAAAAGTAAGCTGCTGATTGTTCTATATATTTTAAATGAATAAGAAAATAATATTTTATGAATAAGAAATCTAAGTAACTTATAACAGTTTTAGGTTTTTTAGTAATTAAAACCACTTTTCACCTATCAAAAGAAGTTAGCGTTAGCTTAACTATTTCTAAAAATTAGATGAAAAAATAAGCCAAGAAATCCACCAACCATAGCAAAACCTAACTGCATATAGGCTTTGCCATACCAAGCCAGTTTCCTAAATTGATAGTCTGCACTGCTAGAGTTGATGACAAACATATTCCTCATATCCCAACTATGAAATCCTTTAGGTCTTTCAGCAAAAAAATCTAGAATAGGCGTAAACCCTAAAACAAATAAAATCCCCAGTAAGGGATAAAAGATATATCCCGGAAAGATAGGATTATTCTTTCGTTCCATATAATCAAATGTTATAGCAGTAGCGACTAATAAACTTTGTATTAGAGTTACCTTTTTGAAAGTATCCAGATCAAAACCTAAATAGAACATTAAAGTTAAGAAAAAGACTCCAGTTAGAAGAATAGAGCATATTAATAATTTCCAATTCATTTCAGTCCTTAAATATTCTTAGATCTTATACAATTATAGTAATGGCTATTGAAAAGATTATTTCATTTTATCTATATTAGCAAACAACAGTTAAATAGCACAGTATTGAGAATTCCAAAATATAAAATAACATTCAAATAGTTTTCTTATTTTTAAATAAATCTAAATTTACATTTAGTTTATATATAGCTTTTTAGAAGTTAATTTAACAAAATATATTTTTCAGTATAACTAAACATTAAAAAAACCATTAACTTTATAATTAAAAATTTAATAACTTACCTTAACTCTAATAGCTTCAGATTAAATATTATTTATAGTCAAAATACTTTCTATTTAAAAATATATTTCTAAACCGAGCGAACCTTTGAATGTACTCTTTTTTACCCCCTAAAACTAACAATTCCATACTTGTAGTTTTACTTGCTTCTTGGCAAGGTATGTGCCAGTAAAACATTAGGAATTTGTTCCAATATGGCGAGTCCAGCACAAATCATTCGACATAAATTTCTCAATACATTCTTTTCACGTCATTCTCTTTGGTTCTTATGTATTTTTACTGCACTCAGCATTACATGGTTTCGCACCGTATATACCCCTCATAGTATCTATTATTTTATTTCAGATACTCTACTTAACAGTTTATGGGTACTCACGGGTGCACTAAGCCTATTAGGCCTTTATGATGTTTTGCAGAATAAACATTCAATTTTAAGAAACTACCCAATTATGGGGCATTTCCGTTTTTTGTTTGAAGATATACGCCCAGAAATTCGTCAATACTTTATTGAAGCGGATCAAGATGCTCTGCCCTTTTCTCGTATGCAAAGAAGTCTAGTTTATCAACGCGCTAAAAATGAAAATGCAGATAAACCTTTTGGTTCAATCATTGACGTTTATCAAGAAAACTATCGCTTTATTGTTCACTCAATAAGCCCTTGCCCACCAGCAGATCCAAAGAGTTTCCGTATTCAGGTTGGTAATGCTCAATGCCTTCAACCCTATAGCGCGTCAATCATGAACATTTCTGCCATGAGCTTTGGTAGTTTAAGTGCCAACGCAATTCGTGCGTTAAATAAAGGTGCACAGTTAGGTGGGTTTTATCATGATACTGGCGAAGGTAGTTTAAGCCCTTACCATCTAGAAAATGGCGGTGATATTGTTTGGCAAATTGCCAGTGGTTATTTTGGGTGCCGTACCGTAGATGGTAAATTTGACGAGCAAAAGTTTGCCAAACAATCTCAATTACCACAAATCAAGATGATTGAACTGAAGCTTTCCCAAGGTGCTAAACCAGGCCACGGCGGTATTTTACCTAAACATAAAATTACCGCAGAAATTGCCGAAATCCGCGGCGTTTCTCGCGATCATGATTGTATTTCTCCTGCAAAGCATTCTAGCTTTTCTACCCCAATTGAAATGATGCATTTCTTACAGAAGTTGCGCACATTATCTGGCGGTAAACCAGTTGGTTTTAAACTGTGTATTGGTCAACCTTGGCAATTTATGAGTATTGTTAAAGCAATGCTTGAAACCAAAATTGTTCCTGACTTTATTGTGGTTGATGGTTCTGAAGGCGGTACAGGTGCAGCACCAATTGAGTTTAGCGATAATATTGGTACACCATTACGTGAAGGCTTGCGCTTTATTCATAACACGCTTGTCGGTGCAGGACTAAGAGATCAAGTTAAGATTGGTGCGAGTGGTAAAATTATTAGTGCATTCGATATCGCCAGTACTTTTGCACTAGGTGCAGATTGGGTTAACTCGGCACGTGGTTTCATGTTTGCTGTTGGGTGTATTCAGGCACAAAGCTGTCACACCAACCAGTGCCCTGTAGGTGTTGCAACCCAAGATAAAGACCGTCAAAAAGCAATTGATGTACCAACTAAATCAGAACGGGTATTTAATTTTCATAAAAATACCTTGCATGCATTATCTGAAATGATTGCTGCCGCTGGTTTACGTCATCCTTCAGATATTAAAGCCCATCATTTGGCTCAGCGAGTAAATGATCGTGAAATTAAGAACTATGCTCAATTGCATTTTTTCTTAAAAGAAGGTGAACTTTTACAATCTGAACTTAATAATGACGATGATAATTTTTATTATCGGATGTGGAATATGGCTGATGCCAATCATTTCTAATTTATATTAATCCTATAATTTGAGCATTACATTTATAGTGTGATGCTCTTCCATAATTAAAACTAATATGTGATTTTTGATTAAATCTCACTCTCTTTTTAATTTGTATTTAATAGATTTTTCACCTAATATAAAAGTATAAATAATGTACAAATTTTAATTTTATTTAATAAAAACTTTTTAATGCTTATAACAAGAAGGTATTTCATCATGTTGAAAAAAACATTCATCTCTTCTTTTGTTGCAATGACTGTAGGCTTAAGTAGCTATGCTGTTGCTTGTACACGTGCCGTATATTTAGGTAATAACCAACATATTATTACTGCTCGCTCAATGGACTGGAAGGTTGATACAGGTACCAACTTATGGATTATGCCAAGCGGGGTTACCCGTGATGGTAGTGCAGGCTCCAACTCAATAAAATGGACGTCTAAATATGGAAGTGTGATTGCTACAGGTTATGAAGTTTCCACAACAGATGGTATGAATGAAGCTGGATTGGTTGCCAATATTTTATGGTTAGTAGAATCTCAATATCCAGATGTAGAAAAATCTAATAAACCATTACTAAGCATTGCTGCTTGGGCACAATATGTGCTCGATAATTTTGCAACTGTAGATGAGGCTGTCAAAGCCTTAGAAAAAGAACCTTACACCATTGTTACCGATAATGTTCCGGGCGAATCACGACTCACTACCCTACATTTATCCATTTCTGATAAAACAGGTGATAGTGCAATTATTGAATATATTGGTGGAAAGCAGATTATTCACCATAGTCGCAACTATCAAGTCATGACTAACTCACCTACTTTCGATAAGCAACTCGCACTTGCCGAATATTGGAAACAAATTGGTGGAACGATCATGCTTCCTGGTACAAACCGAGCATCTGATCGCTTTGCACGCGCATCATTTTATATTAATGCAATTCCTAAAAATGATGATAGTAAACAGGCTCAAGCCTCTGTATTTAGTGTGATTCGAAATGCGTCTGTTCCCTATGGACTAAATACTCAAGAAGAACCTAATATCTCTTCGACTCGTTGGCGAACTGTGGCCGATCATAAGCAGCTGCTCTATTTTTTCGAGTCTGCCCTATCACCAAATGTGTTTTGGGTTGACTTAAAAAAGATTAATTTTAAAGATGGTAAAACGCGTAGACTTGATTTAGGGCCCGATCAAAGTCATATCTATGCAGGTGATGCCACTTCTTCCTTTAAAATTGCAAAACCATTTGTATTTTTAAGCCCAACTACACGTTAATTTATGTCAAAATTATTGGCCTTAACATAAATAATATTAAACATACTATCTTGGAATTTATATGATGAAGAAATCTCTACTTTTATTGGGTTCTTGTCTACTTACAACGGCTTGCAGCACCAAACAATTTGGTACAGATAAAGCAACAGCTCCTACAGTAGTAAAGACAGCTGGTCAGCTCAACTGTTTACCAACTGAATTATGTCCTAGCTTACTCGTTAAATGGAACGAGAATCAAAAAGATCAGCTGCGTGTAGATGTTCATTTAAGTAGTAGTTATAACTTTTATGATATTAACGAGTTAATATTTGATATTGATAGCAAAAGATTTACTTATCAGCCCGCTCAAGCGACTGAAAAAACGAATGTAAGTCGATTAGTGCCTAAACATTCAACAACTTTCTTTATTATTCCAAGCCAATTCTTACAAGAGTTTAAAAATGCTCAAAATGTAAACGTTTTAATAAAAACGGATAAAGGAACGATTGAACGCAATATGTATAGTCCACAAAAGCAATCTTCAGTTTATAAGAACTTCATGCAGCTTTACCAAAATTCAAAATAAGGCACATAGATTAAGTCATGCATCTATCCAAAATTATTGGATAGATGCATTATTTTTTAATAATAAAAATGTTTTGGTTTCGCATGTAAAAAGGCTGGAATCAATCCTGTTAAAGCCGCACGTATATCTGCACGTTCATTAATTAATTGATGTGAACCTTCTTCGAGCATTAGTAGCGTTTGAAGCCTAAATTTACGACGAATAAATTCAATGTTGTAACGCCAGTCAACCGTTTGATCGAGAGCACCTTGTGCAAGCCAGACAGGGATACGGCAAGCGGGCCGTTCTTCCATTTCTTGCATCCATTTTGACATTGCCAAAATCCAGTCCATCCCCATCATCCGAGGTTGCAACGGATCTTTTAAGCGAATAAAGCGTAAGAATTCAGGATTATGATTATTACGTCTAAAGTGTCTTGGTACTTGACGCTTAATACGGCGAATAATGCCTAACCCGACCGGATTATGCCACCATGCTGTTTTTGCAGGGCGAATCAAAGGAGAAAGTAATAAGACTCTATCTACAATCGGATCTTGGCGTTTTTCAGCATATTCCAATAAATGATGCATCCAAATTGCCCCGCCCGTGCTTTGCCCAATTCCAACCCAAGGTTTAGGCAACTGATCTGCATGTTTCACATATTGATAAACAGCCATCAAAACTTGTTGATAGTGATCAAAATTTTGAATGCTTGCCGGTGAACCATTACTGAGGCCATGACCAGGTAAGTCATAGGTAATAACACTAAAGCCTTGTTCAAGAATTTCACGAATGATTGGCTGATAAATACCGCTATGCTCAAGATAGCCATGTAGCAAACAGACGGTACCTTGTATTTTGTCTATTTTAGGTTTGAAAACCTGCACATGTAAGCGAAATAAAGGCATTTGAACATAGCCTTGCCAATGGTCACATTCAAGTAAATGTAAGCCATACAACTTGCGATAGGCCAGTAAATCGCGAGATGGTTCTTCTAGTGTATTTAAATTGAGTGGACTTAAAACCTGTGGTGTGAGATCACGGTTCGGGACCGGTAAATCTAATTGTTTTAATACAGCAGGATTGAGAAACGGGATATCTGACATTAAGGTACCTCTCGACAATCGCTTGAACCAAACAACATGTCGCGAATTGTCGCAAGTAATTCATAATTCGCACGGCGGCTATGATCGTAATTTTGCACACTTGGTTGCCAGCGTGTAAGTGGTGTTGGCATTGGAGCTACAACAGGAATCGTTTCTATACCATTTAAGGCAAATAGTCGACGTGTACGCGGCATATGATATTCATCAGTAACCAACATAACCGTCGGAGCGCCTCCTTTCTTCTGAAGCAACAGAGAGCTAAATCGTGTATTTTCACATGTATTCATACTACGTTTTTCTAATAGTTTTGCTTCCACACCGCGCTCTTTTAACCAAGTTTGCATATAAGGCGCTTCAACACCGCTAAGCACAATAGGAAGATGACTTTGTTTTTCAATTTCTAAAGTTTTTTCCAAGCGTAAGCGGGTGTAGCCATTAACCACAATATCTTTACCATTTTTATCTAAGGTTAATCCGCCACCCAATACAACAATTGCATAAGGTTCTGATAACTTTTTAGACTGGACTGGTATTGGGTTTTTACGGACATACTCAATTTTCTGTTCAGGTTCACTGACAGCTTTTTGATGCTCTGGTACTTCAGGCTTTCTTGCCAAGAACTCTGTATATTGTTCTGTAAGTGCCTTATTTTCAGAGCTACTAATCAAAAGTGACTCGTCAACTGGGCTGCTTGCTTCATCTGCCGCATCAATTTCTGAGTTTCTAACCACTAAAGGAACCGTTACGGAAGCGGCTGCTTCTGAATCTTGTTCCTTTTCTTCTAAAAGAATAATTTGCTGCAAAGCTTTATAGTTTTCTTGAAGATAGGTCAGATCTGTTGTCTTTTTTTCACGTAAAGCTTTTTCAGTCAGCTTTAAATATGCTTGACGAGCAATCCATAGATTTGAGCCTGGTTCTAAATTGTCATGCTCACTTAATGCAGCCTGTCTCTGGCTTTCAGCAGCGACTTGATTAACATCAACCGGTACAAAATAATTAAGTCCAGCTACAATTAATTTTGAATAAAACGGCGAATATAAAAAAACCACGAAACAGCCCAATAGTAAAAATAGCGCGGTGACTACTTGTACTAAACGTACCATTAAGTGTACTTGAGGCATAAAACTATTCCGTATGATTTTCAATTAAACCTAAACTGTTATAAAGCACAGGCTCTGGTTCTAACATAATATGGAAACGCTGATCAACATCATGTTGTACAGCCTGATAAGTTTTCTTTACATCAGTAAGAGATGCATTGGCATAATTCACCAAAACCAATGCCTGTTTGTGAAACATACCCACCATATCAAGTTGTTTACCTTTCCAACCCACCTGATCAATTAACCATCCTGCTGCAATTTTAACGTTTCCACTGGCTTGAGGATAATGTGGAATTGTTGAGAATTGTGTGACTAAACGCTCAAATTCCTGAGGATTAACTATCGGATTTTTAAAGAAACTTCCCACATTTGGATATTCTTTTGGATCAGGGAGTTTACTTTGACGAATATGAATGACTTGATTTTGTAAGTTCTCGGCAGTCTGATTATCTCCAACTGCTTGCTTCAAATCACCATAGTTAAGCTTTAAATGGGGATGTTTAAGCAATTTAAAAGTCACATGCGTAATGATGTAACGGTTCGGATTATCTTTAAAAATGCTATGACGATAGGCGAAATGGCAGTCTGCTTCTAAAATTGTCTGAGTTTCTTTTAATTTACGGTCATATACTTGTACCGACTCAATAAACTCACCTACTTCTACCCCATAAGCACCAATATTTTGTACTGGTGAAGCACCGACTAAGCCAGGAATAAGTGCAAGATTTTGCAAGCCAAACCAATTTTGCTGAGTACTGTATAAAACGAAATCATGCCAGACTTGGCCTGCACCGACATTAACTCGAACGAAATCATCATCGTTCGATAAAACTTCGATACCTTGAATATCTAGATGAATAACCAACGCATTGATCTGTTGCGGCAGTAGCATATTGCTACCGCCCGATAGTACAAGTACATTTAAATTATGCTGCTCAGCAAAACCCAAAGCATCCTCAATATCCTGAATAGTTTGAACTTTTGTGTAGTGAGACGCTGTTGCATCTAAACTCAAAGTATTGAATGGCTTAAGCTGTACATGATTTTGAATTTGCATTGTATTGAAAAACCTACTCTTAAACATTCAATTGTTTTTTAAAATATTAATCCACGCCAAACTACTGGACTCGCATTGATTGAGTACACGTTCAAAGCCCTCAGCTCTGCCATAATAAGGGTCAGGTAAGGCTTGCTGTGGATATTCAGGATCATGCTCGCTCATTAAAGCTACTTTTGCACGAATTTGATGAGTTCCAAACTGAGAAACCGCGCTTTGTAGCATGTCATGAATATCATCAAAGTTTTGATGATCCATTGCCAAAATTAAATCAAACTCTAAAAAGTCTTGAGTTGAAAGCTGTCTTGCTCGTAAAGAAGATAAGTCATAGCCTCTTTTTTTAGCGTGCAGCTGACTACGCTGATCTGGTGCTTTATTTGGATGATAATTACTCGTTCCAGCAGAATCGACAAATATATTGAGTTGATGTGCATCACAATAATGTCTAAAAACCACTTCAGCCGTGGGAGAACGGCAAATATTTCCTAAACAGACACATAACACCTTATATTGTGTTTCCATTAGAAATTACTTCCAAATATTTGAATTACATAGAAATAAATATGGTGCATGAAAAATCCTAACAAAACTATAAATTATTGTCAGAATTGAATTGACCATTGTGACGTGTTGCATTTTGTCAAAACTCACATGGCTTGAAAAGGAAAATAATGTTTATCAATAGATTAAAAGTTGATAAATCAGTCGACAAACGATCTGATCTTCTAATTTTCAAGAAAATAATAAAGCCCTCATCAGAGGGCTTTTACACAAAGGAATAACTTTTTTATATTATTTTTTTCTGTTCATTTCACTTTTTATTTAGATGTAAAAAAGCCCAATATTATGGGCTTTTTAGTAAAACTAGGATAAAAATCATTTATTTTTAAAAAGTTTATCCGTCATTTTTCTATCAACTTTACTACGATGTCCATTTTCAAAGTATCGATCAACATGGCATAGTTTTGTTTTGGTATCACAGAACACACCATTTGAGAGTGTGAATGCTGAAGTATCAAAGTCGCCTTGAGAGAATGCTCTGTTCGCTTTGTTAGTTCCTAAGTATTTGGCTGTAAGTTTTTTAGATACTCCTTTCTTGTCAGCGCAGATATATTTGTCACAAATTACACCATTTTTAGGTGAATAGACGCTAGAGCTGGTTTTCGCCATTGCTACTGAGCTAAGCATTAAACAAGAACATCCAATAAGACTAAGTACAGTTTTAGAAATTTTCACTTTTGAACCGAATAAAATTATAAATTGTTAGGCCATTATATGAATTAGTAACCTTCAGGAAAATCTACCGAACAGTATAAATAACAAAAAGCCCACCTTTCGATGGGTTTTTAAATAACTGCGGATCTCCGCCTACCTTCCCTCTCCTACCATATGAAAGTAGTGCTTATCTCATACAACACTCAACATAATCACTTCAGAACTACTTTATTTTAAAGTGTCTTATGCTAAGTTACTTAAAGATTGAATCCTAAAGAACCCTTCTACAATAATGTTCAAAAATAAGGAAATAACGTATATGAGCCATTTTCAATTTCAAACCGTTCCAAATATCATCTCAGGCTTAGGCTCTATACAAGAATTAAAGAATGTTTTGTCATCAAAAGCTTGCCGTAAGTTATTACTCATCACCGATGCAGGCATGATCAAAAATCAATTACATCTACCCATCATTCAAATTTTAGATACCCTCAATATTGAACATGTCATTTATGCGGATGTTCAGGCTGACCCACCAGAACAAGTGGTATTAGATGCAGCTAATTATGCAAAACAGCAAAATGTAGATGCCATTATTGGTTTTGGCGGTGGTAGTTCTTTAGATGTTGCAAAAGTAATTGCCTTGCTCGCACACCCCGACCAGACTCAAAGTTTGCAAGATATGTATGGCGTAAATCAGGTAACCACAGCTCGTCTTCCGCTTATCTTAATTCCCACTACAGCTGGTACAGGCTCGGAAGTCACTCCAATTTCAATTGTGACCACGGGCGAGACAACAAAAATGGGGATTGTCTCTCCGGTACTGTATGCAGATACCGCTATTTTGGATGCAACATTTACTGAAAATTTACCAGCTCACATTACTGCTGCAACAGGTATTGATGCGATGGTGCATGCCATTGAGGCATATACCTCTAAGCATAAAAAGAATATTTATACTGATATTTTAGCCAAAAATGCTTTGAAGTTACTGAACCATAACTTACCGAAAGTTCTTAAAAACGGTAATGACCTAGAAGCAAGGCAAAACATGCTGTTCGCCTCGATGCTTGCAGGTCAAGCATTTGCAAATTCACCCGTTGCCGCTGTACATGCTTTAGCTTACCCACTTGGCGGACATTTTCATTTATCGCATGGCCACACCAATGCCTTAGTGTTGGTTGAAGTATTAAAATTTAATGCACCAAATGCAAAAAAATACTATGCGGAACTGATGCAATGGCTAGATCCATATAGCAATGGCAGCACTGATGGTTTGTGTGATCTGTTTATTGACCATATGCAGAATCATTTAGATCGTAGTGGTTTGGTCTTAAAACTTAGAGATTTGGATATTGAAGAGTCTAGTCTACCTAAGCTTGCTCAAGATGCCATGCTACAAACTCGCTTGCTACAAAATAACCCTCGTGACATGACAGAAGCTGCTGCTTTGGCAATTTATCAGGCGATTCATTAATGACTAAACCAGTTTTAAAAACTCGCGATCAATTTAAGTTCTTTTTAGATATTCAAACGCGCTGGGCAGATAACGATATCTATGGTCATGTGAATAATGTGACTTACTATAGCTATTTTGATACGGCAGCAAATGCTTTGCTCATTCAAAAAACAGGTTTTAATATTCATCAATCACAATCAATTGGCTTAGTGGTCGATTCAGCTTGTAGTTTTTTTCAGGAATTATCTTTTCCCGAAATTATTCAGGTAGGTGTTGCGATTGGTAAAATCGGTAACACTTCACTGCGCTATGAACTGGCCATCTTTAAACAAGGCCAAGAGCAAGCTTCAGCTCAAGGACATTTTGTGCATGTCTTTGTTGATCGCGAAACGCGTAAGACTGTTCCAATTTCTGAGTCTACTCGTGACGTTTTAGAGAAATTTTTATTATAAAAAATGAGGCAAAAAGAAAATACGTTGTTCTTTTTGCCTCTTCATTATTTAGATCATCACAGGATCACTAAAAGAGTCCTTACCCGTTTCAACCCGACCAGCAAAGCGTCGGTAATAAGACACATCACTTTGGCATGTGATTTCAAAATCGTACCAATACCCTACGTCAGCCAAAGCCCAGTGCTGCTTAATGACTTGTCCCGCTTTTACGGTAAGTTGTAATGGAGCATCCTGTCGGTATGCGCATGGTTTTACCGTTAATATTGCATCCTTGGTTCCTTCATTCATGAGTTCTACATAGACATCACCATTCGCGATGTCATAACACACTCGAATTTCAGGTTTAATTCCACTATCGACAATACGTTGAGTATCTCCTTTAAAATGACGATGATAACCATTTGGGCCTAACACCCATAAATCATAGCGACCTAAGTTATCTTTTAAAGCATCCCATTCATCATCTAAGGTTTTATTCGGCTCTACAATATAACGCTTTGGAATACGGTCTAGATTGAGCTTGTCATACACATGGAAAACCGCCGCTTGCTGACCTGTATTAGAGAAAATCAATTGCACCTTTCCATCCGCTTTACAACGCGCACTGGTATGCAACTCATAAGGCAATGCTCGTGACAGACGTATACCACTTTGCTGAATCGGTAACTTGCTATCTGTTGGTACTGGAACAGCAGGTAAGGCCTCTTGATTTTCTCTTAATTCATCTGCCTGTAAACGTGTTTGCTTTCCATTGAGCTGCGGTAAAACATCAGCATTTGGAGTTTTAAAATTAAATGCGCTGGTTAAATCACCACACACCGCACGGCGGTATGGACTAATATTTGGCTCTTTTACACCAAATCGTTTTTCTAAAAACATCAGCACGGACGTATGGTCAAAAACTTGCGAGTTGACCCAACCACCACGGCTCCATGGAGAAATCACATATAATGGAACACGAGGCCCTGGCCCATAAACACGCCCATCAGGTGTAGGCTGAGAATGGCTACCCTCTGGTGCAGCATGATCAAAATATTCATCCTGCATATCGGCACTGCTTAATGTTGATTTCCCTGCGTATTGACCATTTGTAAGTCGAGATGGCGCAGATGGTGATGGTACGTGGTCAAAATAGCCATCATTTTCATCAAAATTGATAATCAGTGCTGTTTTACTCCAAACCTCTGGCACAGCAGTTAATGCATCAATAATTTCTTGAATAAACCACGCCCCTTGAACTGGGCTTGAAGGGTCTGGATGTTCACAGTAAATTGACGGCGCATTAATCCAAGAGACTTGCGGCAATTTTCCTTCACGAATGTCTCGTTTAAAAGCGTCGAGGTATTCTTCTGGTTTATTGCCTGGTAAAGTATTTGCGATGCCCTTATATAATGGATTTTTGGGATTATCAGTCGCAGCTTCATAAGCTTTATACGGTAATTTTTGTCCCGTGTCGGCATATGGTTTGTTCGGTTCACCACCACTTGCAACTGGATAGCCAGATGCGATATTTGCCTTTCTAAATGAGCGGAATGCACCAAGCATATTATCACCCCATTCATCTGGCATATTTTGATAACAAATCCAGTTTACTCCTGCTTCTTCCAAACGCTCGGCATAGGTCTTCCACGTATAACCACGATCTGCTGTAGCTGGATTACCATCAATCCAGTCCCATTCATTATTTACAAATGATCGTTTGGTTGGTGTTGCCCCATTCGTGCCTGTTAAGTGAAAAGACCGATTCGCATCTGTTCCAGTGTGCATAGAGCAATGATAGGCATCACAAATCGTAAATGCATTTGCAAGCGCAAACTGATATGGAATTTCTTTTTCTTTAAAATAACCCATGGATATATCAGTTTTATGGGCTGGCCAATTCGCCATACGCCCATTGTCCCATGCTAACTGACTGTCATTCCACGTATGAGGCGTGCCATCTGCTCGCTGTGCATTATTGGCTGTACCATCTAAATGAAATGGCGTTAAAACTTGCCCATTACTTCTGAGTTGCTCCCATACACGGCGGCCACTCGGTAGAGGAATCGTAAAACGATCAGCAAAACCTCGAACGCCTTTTAATGTTCCAAAATAATGGTCAAAAGATCGGTTTTCCTGCATTAAAATAATAACCTGTTCGACATCCTGAATGGTGCCAGTTTTATTGTTTGCAGGAATTGCCAAAGCTTTTTGAATACTAGATGGGAAAGCCGCCAATGCCGCAGCACCAAAGCCCATATTTAAAGAGTAATTTAAAAATTTACGACGTGTAATCATGATCAGGTTCTTTTTATTATTTAAGTTTATGGAGCGCAGCGCATTACAGGCTTTTTACCTGTGTCTGGTGCATTTGAATTATCATTTGATGAGTCGTTACAGCCACTCAGCAAAAGTGCGCTGATCAATAAAAAATATGAATATTTAAAAGAAGTTATTCCTGCGTATTGCCTTTTCATGTCTATGTACAATCCATTTAAAATCTAAAATGGCTAACATAGAAAAGTACAATGACAGTGACGTGACCTGAATGTTTCAATCCCGTGAAAAAGCATGGAATTGTATAATTTCCATGCTCATCACAGGGCTAAAAAGTTAAGGCTTTAATTGAATATTTTGTAATTCGCCATCAAAGGTCTCTATGAGGCTTTTAATGACTGGCTGTTGTTGTAATAACTCAGCTGCTCTTTGAAAGGCTTTTTCTTTACGCGCACTTTGAATGATATATGGTGTAGCCGTATTTACAGCACCATATTCAACTGTAAATTGAGTATCAGGCCATTGCTCATTTAATGCATCAATAAGACCTTGTTGTAATTGAGTCAACATATTTTCATATTCTTGAGGAATATGGAAAACTGTATTGCCACCAATTTGACCTGTCATCACGCCATGCTGAGCAAGCTCTTGAACGGCTGGAGACAGTTGACTAGTTCTAAACCAATATTCCCATTTTGCTAGTGTCCACTCACCTTCTAAGGTTTGCATGGTTAGCTTCAAAATGTCTTGAGGCATAAGCTGCCCGTTATCAGTTGCACTAACTTCTTTTACAACTTCAATCTTCTCAATCGCCTCTGGGGTTTCCACCAGTAACGGTTGCTCGACAACAGATTCTAAGGCTAAATCATTAGCAATAGGCATATCTTGGGCAAGTGGAAAATCAGCGCTAGGTGCTTCAAATAAACCTATAGGCTCAGCAGTAAAAGCTGGTTCAGGTTCAATATTTTTAGCGATGGTTTCAGCCTGAACTTGTACTGACTTTTGTTCTGGTAGCGGAATGAAATCTTCCTCCAGAACATTACTTGTCTCTTGAACAGACGCTGACTCAAATCCGATTAACTCATGATGATTTGGGTCAAATACCATTAAGTCCTGATTAGACTGAGGTTCAGGTTCAGGTTCAGGTTCAGGTTCAGGTTCAGGTTCAGGTTCAGGTTCAACCATAGCGGGTTGGCTAATAACTTCAACTGGCTGCACAGCACTTACAGGAGCAATATCTTCAGCTGTTTGCTGAACTTGATGATTCACTACAACTTGCTGATTTTGTTGAACTGGCTCTGACACTACAATTTCATTTGGCGTTAGAGGACGGAACGCTAATAAGCGTAAAACGCACATTTCAAAACCTTGTTCTTGCGTCACGGCAAGTTGTAGGTCAGATCGTCCTTTACATGCAATCTGGTAATAAAGCTGTAAATCTTGAGCAGAAATCAGCTTGGACAGTTGCATGATTTTGCGATTGATTTCATCGCTATATTTCAAACTCAAATCAGGCAGATATTGCAAAATTGCCAATTCATGCAATGTCGAAATCAACTGATCAAGTACAAGTGAAACATCGAGCGCTTGATGTCTAAATTGTAATAAAAGCTGACTAACTTTTTCACGTTGGTTCTGATGAATCGCTAAAATCAAATCATAAATAATGGTGCGGTCAATTAGACCGAGCATTTCTTTAACATCTTGATGCTGTACAGCACCCTGACCATAGGCAATTGCCTGATCTGTTAAAGATAATGCATCACGCAATGAACCTTGAGCAGACTCGGCAATTTGCCAAATTGCATCTTGGTCAGAAACAATCTGTTCTTTTTCAAGAATAGTGCCAAGATGCTTTGTAATTTCATCGACAGCTAAAGGGCGCAATGTAAATTGCAAACAACGTGAAATTACCGTAATTGGCAGCTTTTGTGGATCAGTCGTTGCAAATAAAAATTTAACGTGTTCTGGTGGTTCTTCTAATGTTTTTAATAACGCATTAAAGGAATGCGTAGATAACATATGTACTTCGTCAATCAGATAAACTTTAAAACGACCTTGCGTTGGCGCATATGGAACGTTGTCTAAAAGTTCACGCGTATCTTCTACTTTTGTTCTTGAAGCAGCATCAATTTCAATCAGGTCAATAAAACGGCCTTCGTTTACCGCTTTACAAGTTGCACAGACTTCACATGGTGTAGAGGTCACACCTGTTTCACAGTTTAAACACTTGGCTAAAATACGTGCAATTGTGGTCTTCCCCACACCACGCGTTCCTGTAAATAAATAAGCATGGTGTAGACGACCGCGTTCCAATGCACTGCTTAATGCACGAGAAACATGGTTTTGCCCCACTAACTCATTGAAATTACGTGGACGGTATTTTCTAGCAAGTACTTGATACATGTATGCTCCTTGTTACAGGCATAAGCATACTTTGTTTTTAAAAGAGAGTGAACGCATAAAGCTCATATCCGTACAGATAAACTGCGAACTATACTCTTTTCTCATCGGAACCATTTATTTGACTAAGGGTGATCATGATGTAACTCCTGATCAGTGACTCCGTCATCCATCGTTTGTACTAGTCCAACCCCATCTTTAATTTCAGCCGAATAATTTCCTTTCTCGGTAAAAATTTGCATGATCGTATAGTGGTCTTTTTGACTTTGGGTGATGGTAAAGAAATTCTGATTTGGATCTCCCTGATCAAATTTCCCAGTCCACCGAACAATATCTTGATCAACAGGTTCAATCTCTTCAATTTTTCCTGTGCGGTTAATTCCATATTCCAACATTTGAAACTTAACCGTATCACCCACTTTTTTCAGTTCAATCACGTTTGGATCATACTTAATCACCATACCTTGTCCATTTTTAATTAATGGAAAATTAACATTAGAAGGCAGCTGATCCTTTTCTATCTCATTAAAAACAATTTGTTGCTTAGATAATCTTTCTTTCTCTGACGGACTCAGATTCATTGTATTTTGACGAGCAAGACCATTCTGACCTTCAACTCGCTTTAAGCTAACTTCACTTTTCAGGCTATCTGCAGATGACGTTAAAGCAGAAGAACTTTGCTGTGAAAATGCGAGCCAGATGAGAACTGCTAGCGCTAAACAAGCGATAGCAGTTCCTATTAACAATTTATTTTTTTTCATTATTTACAGCTAAAAAATAGAGATTAGTTATATAGAGAAATTTTCTGTGCATTTAGGTTAATGACACTCACCGCATCAATTTTTCCGTCCTCACCCAAACGGACACCATATTTAGGGTTGTATAAGTATGGGCTAGAGTAAAAATTAATATTATTACCACCCATCGCAGTACTTCCTAAAGGATGAGCAAAGCCTGAACCAATATTGGTTGAACCATTATGGTATAGACCAATATTATGCCCCACCTCATGACGCATCGCAGCAAAAGAACAACCTGCAATATCATTTGCACCAATCATGTTATATGAAGATGCATTAATCCATGCCCAGCCACAACCACCATCGCCTGGTTCATTGCCTTGATAATAGACGCCATCAGCCAATACGCGTTTACGCTCATTTTGTACGGTCGTGTCATCACGTCCAAAAGAAATCGCTTCTTTTAAAGTTGCAGCAGGTATTTTATAAGTTAAATAGCCCACATCTCTTAAATAAAAACGTGCATTCGAATTTTCAGCAGTTAAATTCGTTAAATTGACACCTTCAATCATTCTAAGTTTTGCAGCACTTTCACCTAAAATTGAATTTACTTCTGGACTAGAAACCAACAACATATCAATTGTATAGCTATCTACTGACCAGCCTTGAGCAGTGTAAATAAAACGGCGATTTTCACCATTTTTAATTGCTGTAGACAAACCATTGGCAGCATTAATATAGGTATCAGCCGATGCATTTGACGCAATAGCCACCTTATCCCCGACTTGAGCTTTAACTGGTAGTTGCAAGGTTGGCTGCCAATTTGAGGTAGAAAGTTTTACCTTTAAAGCGGGTTGAGTCATATTCGGTAAAATTGCAGGAATTGTTGCCGATGAATCAATCACCTTCGTTGGTGAAGAGATCAGCTGCCAATATCCTTTATCACTGACATACATAAACTCATATTGATCGCCTGTTTTTAGCGTTAAAGTCGCTTGGCTATTAATATTGGTATTATTAATTTTTGCAGACCAAGTCGCCGTAGATTTAATAACAATTCTATCCCGATCATTTGCAGTCGCTGGTAGAGTGAAATTGGATACCCAGTTCCCATCCCCAAATGAAACTTCTGTAAGTGGACTATTTACAACTGCTAAAGATGTTCCAATTTGCTGAACATTTAACTTCTGCGGTTTAATATATTCTGGCACCCATTTCCCTAAAGCCGAATAATATTTAAACCAATATTCAGATCCATTTTTTAATGAGAAACTGCTCGGGAATAGTAAATTTGTTTTATCAATATCCGAGCTTGCACTTGCTGTAGAAACAACTTGTACAGTTGTTCCATCACGTACATCACTCGGTAATGCAATGGTTTGTGCCCATTTGTCATTTTGAATGAGTACTTTTTGTATGGATGCAGTTGTTAACGGTACAACCTCATAGTTAGCACCATTCGTAGGACTCACTGTCGCCAACTGAGCAATCCATTTATTTTGAGCGGTATTAAAGATGAATTGGTAAACATCCCCGCTATTTATCTTCAACACTTCTAACGGAATATTCGTATTAGAAGTATCTAAATAACTACTATAAGCCGCACTAGAGCGAATTGTAATTTTGTCTAAATTATTGGCACTTGCTGGTAAAGAGAGATTTTTGACCCAATTCCCATTTGCTAAAGAAAATTCTAAATCTGAATAACCAGATGGAATTGATCCACTATTATTATTCTGATTGGGTGAAAGTACAGTTGCGGCATATACAAGTGAAGATGCAACAATTGCTCCGATAATGAATGATGTTTTTAATTTTAAATTCACAGCAGCCTCTTTTATTTGTTTTTAGATTTTTCGAATAGCAGATTAACAAACCATTTTTTTATAGTCAATTTTCGATCAATTAATTTTTTATTAAATTTCAATTACATGATCACTGAATCATTTTGAAATAAAAATATGAAACTTATTAAATAATAATTTTTTTATGAGAATTAAATAACTAAAAGATTTCAATATGAGAAAAATATTAAAACGATATTTAAGGATAAAAAGAAAGAAAAATCTCTCTTTTTATCCTTTATTTTAGGCCTCTAATTCACTTTCTTTGGAAAACTAAACCAGACAAATACAGTTAAAAGGAAGAAACAAATGGCTGAGATTGTAAGTACCCAACTATGTGCATAGCTAAAAGCTTGCTGCGCAACTGCAATTAATTGTCCTCCCAAAGGACTTTCAAGGTTAGAAGCCAACTGCATGGTTTCACCAATCGAAATACTCGCTTTTTCAATTAAGTTCGTCGGGAGTTCCTCTGGCAAAATAATTGAGCGACTATAAAACCAAGACAACATTAGACCAAAAATAGCGACACCTAAACCAGCACCCAACTCATAGGCCATACCTTCAATCGCACCTGCTGCACTCGCTTTGTTTGGTGGTACAGAAGACATAATGGCTGCTGTTGAAGCCAGTAAAGCAATCTCAATGCTAAAACCTAAAAAGACCATACACGTCCATGCTAAAAAATGATCGGTCGAAAAGTTAAGTTGGGCAAGTCCCCATAGACTAAAGCCACTTATTAAAATCCCAACAGTAGATACAAGTCTAAGTCCCCATTTATTTAAACAGATTCCTGCTAATGGACCACCTAAACTAATTGCAATCATAAATGGAATAATAAACATGGCTGCCTGTAATGGAGAAAAGCCATGCACAAACTGCAATTCTTGAGACAAGAGTAATTCAAAGCCAACCAAAGCAATCATGGAAACGACGGCCATAACAATACTGGTAGAAATGACTGGATGTTTAAATAACTCCAAATCAATCATTGGAGTTGTACTTCTTTTTTGGCTACGAATGAAGTGAATTAAAGCACTTACCCCAACCACAAACATGATGACTGTAAGTACTGAGAAGTTGTACATGGCCGATTTGATCGAATAGATCAGACTTAAAATCGCCACAACCAACACTAAAGCTTGGCCTAAATTAATTGGCTGGTCGGTTTTCTCTTCCTGCTTAGGAATGATCATGACAATCATGACCAGAACAACCAAAATAATTGGGATATTGATGAGGAATACTGCTCCCCAATGGAAATGCTCTAGTAAAAAACCGCCAACTAATGGACCAAAAGCGGCACCACCGCCCCCTACTGTAGACCAAAGGCCAAGTGCAAAATTCCTTTGCTTTTCTTCGGTAAAAGCATTTCGAATTCCCGATAAAGTTGCAGGAATAAGCATGGCTGCCCCTAGCCCTAAAAGAGCACGGGAAGCAATTAAAGCATAGGCTGTTGGTGAAAAAGCAGCTGCCAGTGAACCGACTCCAAAAATTGCAGTTCCTATAAATAGTAATTTTTTAAAGCCAATACGGTCTCCGAGTGCACCCATCGGCAAAATCAAACCCGCCATAATCAGTGAATAAATATCAATGATCCATAAAAGCTGATTGGCAGTTAAATTCAATGCTGTACTTAAAGATGGTGTTGCAACATGCATAACTGTTGCATCAATTGTAACCGGCAAATAAATAAGGACGATAATCGTCAGAATTAACCATTTCTTTTGCATAACGCTCTTCGATATCCAAAACTTGGACATGTGTTCAAATCACGGTTATTATATACACAATTGGACACTTGTCCAACTTTAATTTTTAATGTAGTTTGTCTCGAATTCAGTCAGGTAAAATAAACATGGCCTATCTTAATCGTGATCAACGCAGAGAAATGATTCTGCAAGCTGCCATGCAAGTTGCTTTGGCTGAAGGTTTTACAGCCATGACGGTACGTAGAATCGCAAGTGAAGCCCAAACCTCTACTGGACAAGTTCATCATCACTTTTCATCGGCATCTCACTTAAAAGCTGAAGCTTTTTTAAAGCTTATGGAACAGCTGGATGAAATTGAACAAGCTCTACAAACAACTAGCCAATTTCAAAGGCTCTTTATCTTGTTAGGCGCGGAAAACATAGACAGACTTCAACCCTACTTACGATTATGGAACGAAGCTGAACTCTTGATTGAACAAGATATAGAAATACAAAAAGCTTATAACTTGGCCATGCAAAGTTGGCATCAAACGATTGTTCAAGCGATTGAAAGTGGCAAAAAAGACGGTGAGTTTAAAACTCTGTCTAACTCAACAGACATTGCTTGGCGTTTGATTGCTTTTGTATGCGGTCTAGAAGGTATTTATAAACTTGGATTACAAGGACTGGCTGAAGAAGATTTTAAACGCCATACAGAAGTGATTATTCGCTTAGAATTATTATAAATGCAGAGCTGGCATTTATTCAAATACCAGCATTTTTGAAAGTACAGAATTTAGAACCAACCTTTTCGGCCTTTTAAAATTTGGTCGGTACAACGTAAGGCTTCTTGAGTCAGGCCCCACAAACGATAATCGCCCGTTATTGAACCAATCTGAAAGTTATGTGTATAAGCAAAGCTAAGATCACGTTCAGGATCACACCATGCTCCTGAACCATTGTAGCCAATATGACCAAAGCCATTTTTAGCACGCTTACCCATGGTAATAATACGGTGATAACCTAAACGCCAATTCATTGGAATTGGCATAACACGATCACGTGCATAACTTTGGATGGTACTCAATTCTTTAAATATTTCTGGACGAATCAGTTGCTGTGCATCCCATTCACCGTGATTTGCTAGCATCGCATAAATTTTGGCAAGGCTACTTGCAGTAAATGTCCCATTTGCTGCCGGAATAACGGCTTGCAACCCTTCATCACTAAAGAAACTAAAATGCTTCATTCCTTTTGGAATCATAGCATCCTGAAAATCTTGCGGGTCTTGTCCAGTCCACGTAATCATTTTTTCAGAGAGTGAACTTTTGCGCGGCTGCGGCTTTTTTACTTTTTCAACTTGAGTAGATGCTGGTTTTTCTGGTTTCGGTTGAATAATTAGACGTGCTACACGATCTAACTCACTTGCAAGCGTTCCAAAATAAGCGCCATCTAACTGCAACGGTTCAACAAGATATTTTTGCATGAGCTGATGTAAAGATTGACCAGTTGCTTTTTCAAGCACGCCGCCCACAAGCCAACCAAATGTTAAAGCTTGATAAGCATTCCCCTCTCCCGCGACAAATCTTGGCTTAGTCGCCGCAACCACATCTAACATGTGTGACCAGTCGAGCATTTCTCTCGCACTTTCGATGGTATTTCGAATATCAAACATGCCGCTTTGATGGCTCAGCACATGACGCAATGTCATTTGCTCTTTACCATTTTGAGCAAACTCAGGCCAATAAGTCGAAATCGGTTTGTCGTATTCTAAAAAACCCTCACTTACTAAAATGTGAGCTAAAGTCGCAAGTATACCTTTACCTGTAGAGTAGCAAACTGCCAAGGTATCTGGTTGCCAAGCTTCAGTTTGTGATTTTAGACCGGTGTAAATATCGACAACTTTCTGACCTCTAAAATAAACCGCTAAGGCAGCTCCACCTTGTCCCGTTCTAGCGTCTTGAAGACGGCTAAACTGGTGAGCTAAATCAATAAAACGTTCATCTAAAATACCGTGATAGTTTTGGGTATCGGCCAGTAAAATCTCTTTAATCACATGAAGTTCCTTGCATTTTTTGTTATTTTGCTCAAAAGCAGCCCAAACATCTGTTCAGGCTGCTGATATTTTTATAATGCTTTTACAGTTCCTGCAACATGCGGTTTTTGTGATTTCGTATTACGAATCAAGAAATCAGTCTTTTTATCTGCATTGGCAGTTAAGAACTCAACTTTTGAAGGTAAGAACATTGGCAGCTTAAACCACACATCTGCTTCATAGGCATTTGGTAATTCAAGGTTCGCTAGTGCTTTAGCTTTGCTCCACATGCCATGTGCAATTGCTTGCTTAAAGCCAAATGCTTTCGCAGTAATGGCATGAATATGAATTAAGTTAAAATCACCAGATACTTTCGCATAACGGCGACCTGTGTTTTCTAAAATATCCCACTCTGCCTTTGGCACATAAGCTGGGACCTGCTCTTCTTTAGCTTTCTCGCCGACTCTTTTCTCAACTTTTTGACGAGATAAATAAGTCGTTAAGCCTTCCATAACTACTTCATTGCCAACTTTAGCCGTGGTAATAAAGTCAAACTGAACACCTTTATCATGCGGTTTTAGTTCCCCAAATTTACATGACAGAGTTAATTTTTCAGTCACACCAATCGGTCTAGTCTGTTTAATCTGGTTACGAATATGGACTAAGCCTAAAATCGGAAATGGGAATGCTTCTGCCGTCATCATGTGCATTTGCAAACTTTGCGACAACACAGCCAAATAAATCGCAGGTACAAAGCCATTATTTTTAAAGCCACATACTTCGTTGTAAGCTTTGAGATGACTTTGATCAATCTCAAGACTATCAACCACATATTCAACTTGCGGCAAGATTTTTGGCCCTTTAGGCTTTTTAAAGATTAAACCTTGCACAACTTTTGGATAAGCCAATGCCGCTTTTGGTAGCTGGCTAAAATGACGAGTATTCATACCTAACCTTTTATAATTTATAGATTCTTGAATAAAAAAGGGATGCCCAAGCACCCCTTATCTTTAGCTCAGAGTGCTTAAGCGCCTAACAAGCTTTGGCCACACACACGTACCACGTTGCCATTTACACCTGTAGAAGCAGTTGATGCAAACCATGCAATCGTTTCTGCTACATCAACAGGTAAACCGCCTTGTTGCATTGAGTTCATACGACGACCAGCTTCACGAATTGCAAATGGAATCGCAGCAGTCATTTGTGTCTCAATAAAACCAGGAGCTACTGCGTTAATGGTAATCCCATTTTTTAGAATAGGTGCAGTAAATTTAACTAAACCAATCACACCTGCTTTAGATGCAGCATAGTTCGTTTGACCAAGGTTACCTGCAATACCACTAATTGATGATACGCAAACAATACGGCCATTTGCATTTAGACCATCGTTTTCTAACAAGTAGTCATTTACACGTTCAGCAGCAGACAAGTTAATGTTAATTACCAAGTCCCAAAGCTCAGGCTTCATGTTTGCCAAAGTCTTGTCACGAGTAATACCCGCGTTATGAACGATAATATCTAAACCGCCTTGCTTTGCCGCAGCAGCTTTAATTTTTTCACCTGCATCAGCAGCTGTAATATCAATTGCCAATGTAGAACCGCCAATGTCCGCAGCTACACGGTCAAGATCAGCTTGCTGCTGAGGTACATCTAGACAAATGACATGAGCGCCATCACGCGCCAATACATGTGCAATTGCCTCACCAATACCACGGCTTGCACCTGTTACTAACGCAGTTTTACCAGCAAGCGGTTTTGCCCAATCAACATCAACGACATCTGCTTTAGAAATACGAACAACTTGACCAGATACATAAGCTGAACGCGGAGAAAGCAAGAAGCGTAAAGTTGATTCAAGGTTTGCAGCAGCACCTTCATCTACATAGACAACTTGTGCAGTAATACCCTTTTTAAATTCTTTACCTACAGATTTGATAAAACCTTCAAGAGCGCGCTGAGCAATCGCCTGTTTTACAGTTTTTGCAGTTTCAGGTGTTGTACCAATCACAATAACTCGACCAGAAGTCGCAACTTGACGTGCAATCGGGTTAAAGAATTTATAAAGCTCATTTAACTGTTCTGAGTTTTGTATACCAGAAGCATCAAATACTACTGCTTTGAATTTTGATTCTTTGTCGCCTGCATTGAATGGGCGTAAATTTAAACCAACTTTTGCAGCTTCTTGCTGTAATGCAACATTATTGCCTACATAGCTGTCAGCATGAATATTGCTAAGTACTTGTGCAATCGCACCAGACAATACACTTGACGGCGCTGCGCCAACCAATACTGCACCATTCACTACTAGCTGAGCACTTTCAAAACGCTCTAATGCAACTGGTGATGGTAAACCCAAATTTTTAACAACGAATTTACCAATAGGAGATTGTGTAAATGCTTGGTATTGATCAGTCATGATTATTATCTCTCAAAGAAATGAATTTTCTACGACAGGCTTCATTATGTTATGAGATGAATAGCAACAATATGAAATCAGTCGTTCATTAGAGTTACTCCAAATCATACTTGAGTTCATCTTTGGATGTCTTGACCTGAATGCTATCTACAATGTCATTCTAGTCAATACAGGTCTATTTGAATTGTGTTAATGTAGCTTATAAGAATATCGTTAATATGCTTGGAAAAGCCTTATGAGCAAGACAACTCAAGAAAATCCAGCAGTCGAGAATTCTGCTGAGGAAAAAGTGTCAAATACATCAAAGCCGGCTTCTAACACGGCTAAGCGTAACAGCACTACTCCTAAAGCAGCAACTAATACACCAAAAACGACACGTACTCGTTCAACGACTGCACCTGCACGAAGCCCTCGTAATAAGAGCGCTGTTTCTGCATCCCCATCTACATCTTCTAATAATGTAGCTGCAGCACCAAAAGCAACAAAAACCAAAACTTCTGTTCAACAGGATAAAACCATGAGCCAAAACACTGTTCGCCGCGTTGCAATTATTGGTGGCAACCGCATTCCATTTGCACGTTCAAATACTGCTTATTTTAAAGCATCGAATTCTGACATGCTGACAGCAGCATTGAATGGTTTGGTTGAGCGCTTTAACTTACAAGGTAAGCGTATTGGTGAAGTCGTTGCTGGTGCTGTTTTAAAACACAGCCGTGACTTTAATATGACTCGTGAAGTTGTATTGAGCACTGATCTTGCTCCTGAAACTCCTGCTTACGACATTCAAATTGCTTGTGGTACAGGCTTACAAGCTGCTTTTGTTGTTGCTAACAAAATTGCACTTGGTCAAATTGATGTAGGTATTGCAGGCGGTGTAGACACCACTTCTGATGCCCCAATCGCTGTTGGTGATGGTTTACGTAAAGTTTTGCTTGAGCTCAATGTTGCTAAAACTGGTAAAGACCGTCTTAAAGCATTAACAAAAATTGATTTTAAAAAGCTTCTTGATGCGCCAAGCAATGGTGAACCACGTACTGGCCTTTCAATGGGTGAACACCAAGCAATTACTGCATTGGAATGGGGTATTACTCGCGAAGCTCAAGACGAACTCGCTGCAAGCAGCCATCAAAAACTTGCTGCTGCTTATGAGCGCGGTTTCTTTGATGACTTAATTACTCCATTCTTAGGTCTTAACCGTGACAACAACTTACGTGCAGACAGCACAGTTGAAAAACTTGCTAAATTAAAGCCTGTTTTCGGTAAAGGCGAAACTGCAACAATGACAGCGGGTAACTCAACTCCGTTGACTGATGGTGCATCTGTTGTATTGCTTGCTTCTGAAGAATGGGCAAAAGAAAACGGTCATGAAGTTTTAGCTTACCTTTCTTTCTCTGAAACCGCTGCTGTGGACTTCATTGGTAAAAATGGTCCTAAAGAAGGCTTATTGATGGCTCCTGCTTATGCAGTACCTCGTATGCTTAAGCGTGCAAACCTTAAACTTCAAGATTTCGATTTCTACGAAATTCATGAAGCATTTGCATCTCAAGTGTTGTCTACATTGAAAGCTTGGGAAGATGAAAAATTCTGTAAAGAACGTCTTGGCTTAGATGCACCTTTAGGTTCAATTGACCGCTCTAAACTTAACGTAAATGGCTCATCTTTAGGTGCAGGCCATCCATTTGCTGCAACTGGTGGTCGTATCTTAGCAACTGCTGCTAAATTGATTAATCAAAAAGGTTCAGGCCGCGCATTAATCTCTATCTGTACTGCTGGCGGTGAAGGTGTAGTTGCAATTGTAGAGAAATAATTTCTACATCTAACTAAAATGAAATAAGCACCCATTTGGGTGCTTATTTCATTTTAGGATTTATAAATTTAGTGCAGTGAGGCAGCTTTTGCTTCAGGGAAAAACTTATCTTCGATATGGTCATAACACCATTGGAAAATGAAGGTATACACCAAAATACATAAGGTTAAACCAATATCTAAAATAAGCGCATCAATGACATTCATTTGTAGCATATAAGCAATCATTGGCACTGTTGCAATCAGCAAACCGCCTTCAAAACCAACCGCATGCAAAATCCTTACAGGGATTGTTCTTTCCCAATTATATTTATGCTCTACTTTTTCAAAGTAGTGGTTAAAAATCATATTCCAGAAAACTGAAACCACTGCCATAAACACACCGAGTGTTCCGGTTACGTCCATAGGCATATCAAAAATAAAACTTAATGCAATCGCAATGATGACCAATAAAATTCCTTCATAACTGATTGCATGAATGATCCTTCTCTTGGAAATCAACATTTTTAAATACTCAATAATACTTGGATAATGTGCATTTTATTTTTATAATATTGATTAATCCAATCAGGTTCTTTCAGTTTTTTTGACAGATGAATATTAATCAAGAACAATTACTCATGTTTCAGGCCGTTATAGAAACTGGTTCCTTTTCAGCAGCAGCACGTAAACTTGGAAAAGTTCCTTCGGCTGTAAGCATGTCTATTGCCAACTTAGAAATTGATTTGGACTTAACCTTATTTGATCGTAAAGGTCGTGAGCCCGTCCCTACGGACGAAGCACGGGTGTTATATGAAAAGACTTCTCAACTTTTGATTGAGATGAATCAATGGAAACAACATGCCCATGCGTTAAGCACAGGTTTAGAAGCTAACTTAACCATTGTGATTGTATCTGAACTCTTACACACCAACTGGACCGATTATATTTGCCTTTTAGAGGGTCGTTTCCCTGACCTACAAATTAATATTGTTTCTGCTCCCCAAGAAGATGCGTTACAAATGTTGTTAGATGGCTCTGCCCAACTTGCACTCATGTTTGAACGTGAGCATCTAGATAACCGAGAACAGTTTGTAGAACTCAAGCCTGAGGCTTTAATTCCAGTTATTTCAAATAGTCATCCACTCGCAAGCCAAAATCAGGTTTCTTATGAACAGATCCTCACAACACGACAAATTGTTGTGGCAAGTCGAGATGAGACATTAAAACCCGAATTACTTTTTTCGAAACATTACTGGCGTACAGATAACCACCACTCTGCTTGCTTAATGATTTTACGTGATCTGGGCTGGGGTGTTCTTCCTCAAGAAATGTTTAAAGAAAACCCTGAACTTAAAAACAAGCTTAAAATATTGAATTTATTAGATTTCACTCCAAGATTTGAATATTACGTAGATTTGGTATGGAGTCGTGAAAGTGAGCTTGGTGCCGCTGCCAGATTCCTTATTGAACATATCCGTAAGCAACGAACACAACAGGTCCCTTAAAATTATTTCAATTTAGATGCAGAACCTAAACGTTTTTCTTTGAAATATAACAATTGATATATCGACAGTATGAATAGACTTTGTGCTATAAAGAAAATATAAGATTTATTACTGAAGATGTTGAATATCAATGACTCATACAGCACTTGACCAATTAAAAACACTAACGACCGTTGTTGCCGACAGTAGCGACCTTGATGCAATTCGCAAATTTCGTCCATTAGACGCGACGACTAATCCTTCATTGATTACGGCAGCAGCAGAACAACCAGAAAGTAAAGAACTCATTGAGGATGCTTATTATCAAGCCAAAGAAGAAGGCTATAGCAACGATGAGTTAATCGAAAGAACCATTGATATTTTAACCGTAAAATTTGGCGTAGAAATTTTAAAACTGATCGAAGGTCGCGTTTCGACTGAAGTTGATGCTGCACTTTCATATAACACCGAAGCGACCATTCAAAAAGCTCATGAATTATGTGAACTTTACAAAGGTTACGGTATTGATCAGTCACGTATTCTTATTAAAATTGCGTCGACGTGGGAAGGTATTCAAGCCGCAAAAGTACTCGAAGCTGAAGGTATTGCTTGTAACCTCACTCTCCTTTTCGGATTACATCAAGCTCAAGCATGCGCAGATGCAAAAGTAACTTTAATTTCACCATTTGTAGGTCGTATCTTGGACTGGTACAAAAAAGCTGAAGGTGTAGATTCTTACCCAATCGAAAAAGACCCAGGTGTGGTGTCAGTTAAGAAAATCTATAACTACTACAAGCAACAAAATATTCCAACTCAAGTGATGGGTGCGAGCTTCCGTAGTATCGATCAAGTTCTTGGACTTGCTGGTTGTGATTTGCTAACGATCTCTCCGGGCTTACTTACCCAGCTCGAGCAAGATACACGTACAGTTGATGCAGCTCTTGATGCAACTAAATCAAAGCAAGCAGATGCTATTGTTAGACCCGCTCAAGATGAACAAAGTTTTAAAGACGAACTTAATCATGACTTAATGGCATTCCAACTTTTACAAGGTGGTGTTGATGGCTTTATTAAAGCCCGTGACCAATTAAGTTTCTTATTACGTCAATCTTTTGGAATTGATGCGGAAATTAAACCTTAAAAACTTCACTTTTCATACAAAATCACCGATTTTTGTTATCATGGCAAAAATCGGTTTTTTATTGGGTTTATCGTGTTCGGCATAACAGATTTAACAACATATATTATTGGTACATTCCTAATTGTGTTATTGCCGGGGCCCAATTCTCTTTATGTGATGTCAATTGCTTCACGTTACGGCATTAAAACTGGATATATGGGTGCGTTAGGTATTTTTACCGGTGATCTTATTTTAATGCTTTGTACCGTACTAGGTGCAGCCTCTTTATTAAAAGCATTCCCATGGGTATTTGTTATTCTTAAATTAACAGGTGCACTTTATCTATCTTATCTAGGCTTTAAGCTCTTACAAGGTAGTATTCAACGCTGGAAACAACGTAATCAACCACAACCTGAAATGGCTGATTTACCAGCTTTAGATAAAATTCATCCTTATAAAACAGCATTAAGTATTAGCTTACTCAACCCGAAAGCGATTTTATTTTTCTTATCTTTCTTTGTTCAATTTGTTGAACCCGACTATGCCTATCCCGCACTAAGCTTTTTAATTTTAGCGATTATTTTACAGGTGATTAGCTTTAGTTATTTAACTGCATTAATCTTCTCTGGAATTAAACTTTCAGCATTTTTTAAACAGAACCATAAAATTGCAGCAAGTAGTATTTTTTTAGTAGGGATTCTATTTTTCGGATTCGGTTTAAAACTGGCAACCTCAACAATCTAATAATCTTCACCCTAGTTTTGCATTTATAAAGTTAAAACATAATGAACTGCTAAAATGCCAGCATGCCATCTGTTTTAACTTCATTGAGCACAAAAAATGTTCTGACTTGTCTTACCCCCGGTAAAGCAATAATTTTTTCACTATGAAATCGGTTAAAAGCAGCTAAATCTTTAACACGAATTTTTAAAAAATAATCGACCTCTCCCGCCACCAGATAACATTCCAAAACATTTTCCAAATCACCAGATGCTTGTTCAAATGCCTGAAAGCTATCAGGCGTTGAGCGGTCTAAAACCACACCAACGAGTACTACCGTATCACGCTGCACCATGCTCGGATTGATCCGAGCACGCACATCTAGAATTGCCCCAATTTTAAAAAGACGCTGTGTATGATTCCAACAAGAAGAAGTACTTATACCTACAAGTTTGGCCAGTTCAGCATTACTTAAGCGCCCATTTTCTTGTAAAGCACGCATAATTTTCAATTCAAGTGGTGACAAATTTTCAGTTTGTTCATCCATAAAACAATATCCCAAATTTAGTATTATTTACGAAAGGAATAATAGCATTATTCAATATTTTGAAAATATTATTTCTATTTTAAGTAAAAAATAGAAAGCACCTTCTTAAAAAAAATTGTTAGATTTACCTAGCTGAAAGTAAAGACAGAAACATATTAATTTTTCAGGGATTTAGAACATTTAGCTATGCAAAAGATTCTTCAAGATTTTTCAATTCCGGCCGTATTTACTGGCTTTATCACTTTTTTAATAGGTATTAGTGTTTCGGCCATTTTAGTAATTCAGGCGGCTCAAGCTTTAGGAGCTTCACCCGAGCAAATCACCTCATGGTTTTGGGCTTTAGGTTTAGGTATTGGTTTATCAGGATTCATACTTTCTTGGAAATTTAAATATCCTGTAGCGACAGCATGGTCAACTGCTGGCCTCGCTTTAATTATGGCAACAGGCAGTGGCTATAGCTTAAATGAAGCGATTGGTGCTTTTTTAATAGGTGGTTTACTGACTACTATTTTAGGTTTTTCAGGTATATTTCAAAAAGCGCTTTCGTACATTCCGCAAAGCTTAACCAGTGCCATGCTTGCAGGAGTTTTACTTAAATTTGGTATTTCCCTATTCGCCAGTTTGCAAAATGATTGGGAATTCGTTTTATCCTTACTCGCCATTTATATAATTACAAAAAGATTATGGCCGCGTTATAGCATTGTATTCACAGCACTTGCGGGTATTGCCCTGTGCCCTGTCTTTTTAGAATTTCATATGCCTTCACTTCAGTGGTCTTTGGCTAAACCTGTTTGGATTAGTCCGGAATTTAGCTGGTCAGCACTTTTGGGCTTAGCTCTACCACTTTTTGTGATTAGCATGGCTTCGCAATATTTACCCGGAATTGCCATGATTAAAAGTTATGGCTATAAACCGCATGTTAATCAACTGATTGGCTGGACAGGTTTAACCCAAGTTGTGCTTGCACCTTTTGGTTGTTATAGCGTAAATATTGCTGCAATTAGTGCGGCTGTAAGCTTAGACGATCAAGTCCACCCTGACCCAAGTAAACGATATATTGCAGGCATGAGCTGTGGTTTTTTCTACATTTTAATGGGCTTGTTTGCCGCAACATTGACAAGTTTGCTGATGTCTTTTCCACATATCTTTATTGTAGCTTTAGCTGGCATTGCATTATTTGGTACGATCAGCCACAACATTGCAATCGCATTTGCTCAGGTTGAAGATCGTGAAGCTGCATTATTTACCTTCTTATGCAGTGCTTCGGGCATTCAATTTTTTGGTATTGGCTCAGCCTTTTGGGGACTTATTGTCGGTCTTATTGTGTTTTTAGTACTTAAATTTAAGGTCAAAAAAAGTTAATAAAAAAGCGTTCATAGCTCCCTTTTTCAATGCTATGAACGCTTTTTCATCTTATTTCTTATAGCTCTCTTACTACAACTGATTTTGCCATTTTGTCATGCCAGCCTTGTTTTTTAGCATCAAATGCGACCCAAAAAAGACCAATACCAAAGACTAAAATTGATGGAATATAGCCAATATATCGAATAATACTCTGCATGACTGTCAGCTTATTGCCTGTTTTTTCATCTAAAACCTTTAATCGCATCAATCGTTTACCTGGAGTACCTGCAAAATACAGCCAACATAAAACTGAATACAATAAAGGAAATACATAGTTCACGATCAAATCGAACCAATAGTTTTGTGGTTTTATACTTAAGCCCGTGGCAAAGACTAAATCATAATCCCCTTGATAAAAAATCCATGCCGCAGGAATAACTGCCAAAAAAAGAATAAGAGTATCAATAATCATTGCACCAAATCTTAACCAGAACCCTGCATACTCATACTTATAAGTCATGCTCACCTCGCTTTGTTATTGTTTAATCGCTACAAACGCTTTTACAATTTTACTTTCATCCTAAATGAAACTTTTTTATTTTTAAATACTTAAATAAATTTAAAATTTTCTACTTTTATATTTTATTGTAATAATTTCGATCAAAAAAACGTTATTGCATCAATATTCATCATAAAAAAATAATTTAATATTTTTAGAACTGAAAATTTTCGTTTCAGTTCTATTGAAAAGTTTTATAGACAATTAAAAATATAAATACATATTTTATTTACTTCCAGAACAAAATATCTAATTTAAATTCTTTTTTTAATAATAATGCTGCAGATAATAGAGCTAATCCAATAACAATTAAAAAAACACTTAAGCTGACTAATCCATAAACAATAGCTACACTACCTAATATAGTTAAAAAATAAAATATAATTACACTGAGTGTTGGCATTTCAATTTATTCCACTACTTAAAAATAAAAGCAATTTATTCTATCGAGTTTATAAACGATTGCTGTTTTCAAATGTTCATTACACTATTAATTTGTATCATCATACAATAATCATGTTATAAAACTTATTTAGTGTTACTTTAGTTTAATAGATAGTGATGAAGGTCACATAACTTTTATTTAATTTCAAAGTAATGCTTTTCAGTCACAAGTTTGATTTTCAAATTTTTATATAACCGCTCTTTTGAATCTTCAAGCGACGGAACAACTTTCTCTGAAAATTTATCTTCAGTCATGAGTCTGGCATACGTTTTATAGCCAATGACTAATTTTTCGGGTTCTTTACCTGTTTGACGAAACTCTTCAATGAGTTTATTGACTTTCTTTGCTGTTAAATCAGCCATCTTCCTCACTCTCCCCCTTAGTTCACTATTTTGTTATACGGTTTCTATATGACAGAAATATGAACGGTAGTTTTTTGTAATTTTCATGTAAATATTATCAATTATTCAGAAATAGCACTTAAACTCCATCACAACCAATACAAGAATAAATATAAGCAAATGATTTAAAATAGTTTTATTTAATTTTTCTTTCGTTTAGTCGAATAGATGTTTACCGAGAATGAAATATGTTAATCTTTAATTAATAAATGCTTCATACATATAACAACTGTAAATAAGAGGAATAACATTATGAATTACCAACATATTATTGTACCTGTCGATGGTTCTGAAATTTCTTTAGCAGCAGCAAGACAAGCAGCTCATATTGCCAAAGCATTTGGTAGTAGATTAACCGCTATTAGCTTAGTGGCAGTAGATCCTTTTAGCGGCGTAGATTTCTACTATATCTCACCAGTTGTAAAAGATTATTTTGTTGAAGCACGCGCCAATGCTGAAAAAACTCTCGCTAAAGTAAAAGCTTTATGTGCTGAAGAAGGTATTGATGCCGAAACTCAGATTATCCAAGGTGAAATTTCTTCAGATGGTATCTTAAAAGCTGTAGAAGATTTAGGTTCAGACTTGATTGTGATTGGTTCTCATGGTCGTAAAGGCTTCCAAAAACTTATTTTGGGTAGTTTTGCTCAAGATGTTTTAAACAGTACTAAAATTCAGGTATTGGTTGTAAAAGAATAAACTTTTTAAATGAAAAGAACCCAATCCAACGATTGGGTTTTTTAATAAAATAGATTGCATAAATTTTACACTAATCAAAAACCCAGCTAGAATAGCTTCTTATTCTTCCAATTTCGTGAGTCACGCCAATGAAGTAAGTCTTTTTTCCCATCAATTTTTTCTTTTTTGATGTGCAAAATAGACTATTTTTTGTGATTTAACGTCTCTGCTTAAAACTACTTTTTCCTATTTTGTACATCCTGTATTTATGAGGTTTTTTATGACTCAGCAGGCATGTGTAATATCACAGCTGACTTTAGAATTTTCATCTAAAGTCATGTTTAAACAACTCAATTTTAGCCTTGAATCGAATCAGGTGTCTGCCTTAATTGGCCGTAATGGTCAGGGCAAATCCTTGCTTATGCAAATGTTAAATCAGACGCTTAAATCAGATTCAATTCTTACATCTGGACAAATATCTTGGCATATAAAACATGCATATTTACCTCAATTGCATCGGTTAACTGGACTGACCATAGCTGAAGCATTAGATATCTTAGATATTTATCAAGCTTTTAAAAGAGTTGAACAAGGTGTTGCCAGTTTCAATGATTATGATTTATTGGAAGGTAAATGGGATTTACCTACCTTGTGGAATACTCTCTTAGAATCCGCTCATTTACCCACTGATTTAGACTTTCCAATTAAAAACTTAAGTGAAGGTCAAAAAACCAAGTTGGCCTTAAGCTGTTTATTTTTAAAATCAGATCACTACTTACTTCTTGATGAACCTAGCAATCATCTAGATCAGGAATCTAGAAAATGGTTAATTGATCATTTGAAAAGACACCCAGCAGGTGCACTGATTATTAGTCATGACCGAACTTTGTTGAATGAAGTAAACCATATTTATCATTTAAATGAACATGGCTTACATCACACAACAGGAAACTATGAACAATTTTATGCACAGTATCAAACTAACCTTGCGGCTTTAGAACAATCTGTTCAACAAAACCAACGTGAAGTTAAGCACATGAAGCAAAAGCAACATGAAGTATTAATGAAAGCTCAGAAACGTGAACGTGCTGGCAATAAATTAAGAGAGTCAAATTCTCAAGCCAAAATTTTGCTCGATTTTAAAAAGGAACAAGCTGGTCAAAGTATTGCGGCTATACAGTCTCAGCACCAACGACAAATTACAAATAGCCAAAATGACTTAAAAGACAAAAAAATGCATCTTGAAACCGTCAAATCACAACAGTTTGTCTTCCCTACCTTCCAAAAGAAATCTGGAGAAATTCTTCGGGTTAAAGGGTTAAAGTTGAAATATGGAACGCAAAAACCCATAGATTTAGCTGTACATACCGCCCAAAAAATCCACATAACGGGTCAAAATGGTATCGGAAAGTCAACACTGCTTAAAGCAATCAATGCACAGAAAAATCAGTCAAACAAAAGCATTCAATTATTTGTAGAGTGTTTTTATCTAGATCAAAACTTTAGCTTTTTATGTGATGGGATGACTGTTATTGAGAATTTAACTCACATGAATAGCGAGCTTTCAGAATTGGAATGGAGAAATTTATTAGGTCAACTGCGAATTCGCGGTGATAAAGGTATCCAACTATTATCTCAGCTAAGTGGTGGTGAAAAACTCAAAGTAGCTTTATTAGCGCTTAGCCAGATAAAACCTACACCTGAACTCCTGTTATTAGATGAACCAGAAAATCATTTAGATATTGAATCGAGAGAATTATTAGCTAGTGCCATTCAGAGTTATGAAGGTGCTGTATTACTAGTTTCACATGATCAAATGTTTGTTGAAAGTTGCGGTATAAGTGAGTCATTTTCGTTAGCCGAATAGTTTTCACTCAGACTATTTCTTCAAATTTACTGGCTCTCATGTGAAAGCTAGTAAATTTTATCGATTATTATTTTTTTACTTTATTTAATAATTCGATATCTAGACTATATTTCACCGTCTTATTTTTACGAGCACTATTACGCATTTGATAAACTTGAATAATATAATCGCCATCAACTGGCAAAGTAAGCTCTCCTTTAAAGCCTACAGTTGAGCCAATTAATAATGCATTATCTTTACCTGGTTTTTTACCTGGTGCAAAAATATTGACATAGGCTAAATTACCAAGACTATTAATATTAAATCTTAAAATCTGACCATTTTTCGCAGAGATTCTATACTTTACGTCATCATAGCCCTGAAATTTTCCAGTTAATGTTAGGTGGGTTGAACCTTGTAAGAAATTAACTTTTTGCTCAATATTTTTAGCTAACGCAGATAAAGAGATAGTCGAAATCAATGTAGAAAGTAATAAATTTTTAATGATTTTTTTCAATTTCTAACCCTCAAAATTATTTTCAAATAATTATATAAAGAATAATTTTTATATAATTTTACTTTATGTATAAGTTTCATTAGTTATAGCTATTTTTTATAACGAATAACAAATTAAATATCTCAAAGTTCCAGTTTTACTTTCTCTTTGAGATACTCCATTTAAATAGTTAAAATTTTAGAACCGATAGCCTACCCCTAAATAGGTTATCAATGGATCAATATCAACTTTTGTTGTCGCATGAATTAAGCGAGTTCCCGTGTTTTGATTAACTACATCAATTTGGGCTTTATTACTCAACTTTGCATAAGATACAGACGCAACCGTATACCATGAATCATTAAAATCATAAGTAAAACCGGCAGTAAAAATGGGTGCTATAGCGTCATCAGCATCAACATTCACAACCATCTTTCCACTGGATTCTTTTCGGTCTAAAGCTGCTCCTGCTTTGCCATCTAACACATTCTGAATCATATGGCCTGCGGAGACTAAATCAGACCGAATCCCGTCATTGAGTTTAATATCATTAAAATGGGCATACATTAAACCAGCTCCAATATAGGGTCTAAACTTATTTACCCCACTTTTACCAAACTGATATTGTGCTTCTATCGTTGGTGTCCATGCTCGAATAGATGCAGCTTTAGATTTATTCCCTAGGTTGGTAATTGGAATCGCTTGACCTAAAGCAATCCCATTAGGGAAAAGATATTTCACCAAGTCATTAGGAGACATTGCGACTCCACTTAACGGTGCTAAGATTTCTCCTTTTCCTTTAATATCTACTTTAGGTGGAATTCCGCCAATAAATTGTAAAGACACATGATCATTAAGATAATAGTTAAAGGTTAAACCCAACGTATCTGCATCATCAACCTCAAGACCTGCATCATTTTGTTGCCAGTTTTCTATTCCACGAACTGTCGCAATACCGGAAACTTCAGATTTAATATTGCCATCAGCATCAAGCATAACCTCTCGCATATATTCATCTTTTAGAGCTAGCTCTAGAAATTCCTTTTGATTAAAGACTTCTCCTCCTAAATCCACTTCTGTGGCATTCGGATCAACAGAATTTAAAAAGCTTGTGGTTGAAATAGTACCGACTTTAGCTGCAGTTCCATTTTTAACAGCTGTATTAATATTAAATGGATTAGCATTACCTTGGGGCATTACATGTAACCAACCAGCAGATACAGAGAATCTTTTAAATCCTTCCGCATAACTCATGCTTGTTATTACAGATAATGAACTCAATATTGCTATTTTTATTACTATTTTTTTCATTTTTATTCCATCCTAGAAATATATTGCTGATTTTGCAATATATGTATGGAATATAGACAAGTTGCCGTTTTTATCAATCGGTATATTTTAAAATATAATTAATTTAGATAAACCCATCAATTTATGCTGTTAATTACATGAAATAGTTATCTAATTTTTCTGACAAATGGAAATATTATGCAAATAAATAATTTAACGATCGGTAAAATACATTAAAGTTTTAAATAGTCTAATTTTAATACTCGCATGCTTTTGTGATTGAACCAATTAGATAGAACTGAGGTCGAAATTTAACTCCACGCCTTACCTATATTTCGACAAAATTTAAAGAAGTTAACTTAATTTAAAAAATTAAAGCGTATGATTGGTCAATAAATAAGGAAGAATTTTAATGAATATTACGATTCGTGATGAGCGAAATGAGGATGTTGAAGCAATAGAAAAACTAACGAAAGCAGCTTTTCAAAATGCTGAGCACACCAGTCATACAGAACATTGTATTGTGAATAGTTTAAGAAACCACGGACAATTGACCATCTCTCTAGTCGCGATTGAAGATGGTTCTGTTATTGGGCATGTTGCTATTTCTCCAGTTCAAATGAGTTCAGGGGAAATGGGTTGGTATGGTTTAGGTCCTATTTCTGTTCATCCAAATAAACAGGGGCTTGGTATTGGCTCGCTTCTGATGAATAAATCACTAGATAAATTAAAAAAGTTAGGCGCAGAAGGATGTGTTTTACTGGGTGATCCCAATTATTACAGCAGATTTGGTTTTAAAACATATCCTGAGCTAATTTTGCCAGATGTGCCAAGTGAATATTTCCAAGCCTTAAGTTTTTCAGGCAATATTCCTAAAGGAAACGTACACTATCATGAGGCATTTAATGCAACACAATAATAAAAAATAACGTCGTTAAAAAGAAAACTCCTGTTCTTAGGAGTTTTCTTTTTTGCTCTGAGCAATATTTATATAAATGATTTAGTTTTATTTAACACGCTCAATCTTAAAAACTTCAATATCAGTTGGCTTAACTCTATGTGTGTCCACCTCTCCCACAACACGTACTTTATCTCCAGCTTTTAGTTGTAGAGGCTTCCATAAGTCATCATCTATATCAATTACAATTGACCCAGTTGCATCTTTAAACTCAAAATGATCACCAGCAATATGCTTTACAATAGTGCCTGTTAACGTAACACCAGACTCATCAGCCAAGGTTTTTGCTTTAGACACCGTGACTACATTTTTTGTCGCTTCTTTTAATAAGGCAGCATCTGGTTTAGCCAATACCGCATTACTACCCAATAAAGCCAACCCAGTGAGTATTGCTAAGAATATTTTTTTCATTACGATGACCTACTTTTAATGTTCTTAGTTATATAAACAAATTATTTTAAAGTTATAGATTTAGCTTTTGTGGCTTTTTGTATCTTATAAGAGAGTTTCTTTAATCATGTCATGTAAAAACACCAAATAATTTGCGGCAAAAATTTAAGAAAATTCCATAGGGTCTTCCAGAAACGCTAACAATTATAAGAATAGAACTGACAGCCGTAACTACCTGCACTAAAGTTGCTCCATTAAAAGCAAGTATTAAAATATATAGTGGTATTTGGAACGTTAAATTAGCGAGTGTATCTAGCAAAAAGCTTTGTACAGCTGTTTTATGTTTTCCCCATATTTTTTTAAAAATCCAATCGCGATAAAACCCATATGGTCGACCAATCACTAGAGAAATAGGTATTGCGGTAGCACGTATTTTAAATGTTTGTTCAAGTGTAAGACCCGTAATTACAAGCTCAACAAAAGTACCTATGGCTAGCGAAAATAGAACCATCGCAAATGTATCTGCAAAGAATTTCTTTAAGTTTTCTCTTCCAACAAGCATTTTCTAGCCTATAACTTTATCGTTAATTTACTTAAGAAAGCGTTTTTCTTAAGTAAATTAAACTGAGCACTAAAAATATCAATTAATTGTTAAACAACAAGTTGCCCTAAATCCAATAAAACATTCATAGCCTCTGTCTCATCTGTTGTTTGCATCACAATCATTCGGTCATATGAAATTCCACCAATTTCAATATAAATTTTCGGATGTGGAAGCTGAGGAATATAGACTTTTAGGGGTTGATAAAGAGCAAGAAGATAACCAAATGAATCATAAGGATAATGATCATTTTTTAGTGTCTTCTTTACCACAACATAAGTATTCAATATGTCTAGAATAAAACCATATTCATTTTCAGAATGAAATTTAGCGTCCATACCCACCTCCTTGATTAATTAATATTTTTATAATCAAATTTAAAGGTTAAATTTCTGATCTGATGGCATTTGAACCAATTTACTTTAAATATAGAGTTATATTTAAAATGATTGGTGTTGGATTTAAATATATTTAAAACCTAGCATATTAGTCAACATATTTTGAACAGTGACATTAAAAATAAATATTGTGAGTTACAAATCACACTTTAGAGTAAAAATAAAAAGATATAAAAAAACCCATCTTACGATGGGCCTAAGCATTCATATAGATCATGAATCTTTGTCCATTGAATGAGGTGTTGTCGTTTTATCTTGCTGTTTTGTATCATTTTCACCTTGGCAAGCGCTCACACTTAAAGAAATAATCGCAGCCAAACCTAAGGTAGCCATAATTTTTGTCATACTTCGCCTCATGAATTGTTCAGATAGTGAGTTAATAAATACTTTTTATTAGTTTTACGATCAGCATACGTTTCTAAGCTTTTTTGTAGATTTAGCGCAAAAATGTAAAGCTCTTTAGTTTTACATTTAAATATCAACTTAAGATTTGACCATTAAACGTTAACTGAGTGTCTGAGCGTTTTAATGAGTAATTCGTATAAATGATCTACAGCTTTTGACTCTAAAGAAGACCTACTCCGATAAACAGCAGCCTCCATAGGCTCTAATGGCCCAAGTCCATGATCTGCACCTAATATGGTTAAATGCTCAGGTGCACTGCATTGTGTGAACACAGCGATTGCTAAACCGCTTTCAACTGCTGCAATCTGACCAGCCAAACTTGAACTGTTGTACACCACACGGTAACGGCGCCCTTGTAATGCCAAAGAATGAATAGCGCTCTTTTTGGCTTGGCTCGTACTTTCATAAACTGCAATTGGAAGTGGGTCTTCTCGCCAGAGTTCAAACTGTGGAGAGCCAACCCATACCATCGGTTCATGAAATAGGAGTGTTCCTTGACGAGTGTTGTCTCTCGAAATTAATGCCAAATCTATATCACCACTTTCTACCCGCGGAATTAAAGATGTAGATTGTTCGCAGATCAATTCGATTTCAACCCCTCCATAACGCGGTGCAAAACGCTTAAGTACAGGTGTTAAATATTTAGCAGCATAGTCATCGGGCACTCCAAGGCGTATACGTCCTTTCAATTCATCTCCATGAAATGCCATTTGTGCTTCTGCATGTAAATCGAGAATACGGCGTGCATAACCTAAAAGTAGTTGTCCTTGAGAAGTTAATTCAATTTGTCGATGCGTTCGTATTAAAAGTTGGCAATGTAGAGCTTCTTCTAATTTTTTCAATTGCATACTAACAGCAGATTGCGAACGATATAGCTCAGGCGCTGCATTTGACAATGAGCCTGTATCTACTACTGTGACAAAACACTTCAGCCAATCAATCTGTAGGTTTTTTAAAGTCATTACAATTTATCTATTCGATTTTCAAATAGTATATAAAAGAATTATGCGCTTTTCTTTACCTATTCTCTCTTCCATACTGAAATCATAATAAGTTCAAAGCGATTTATTTGCCCTATTCACAATTTTAACCAAGATCAGTACATGATTAATGACTGAACAACACATTAATAGCTGCACTTACTAACAATTTTATCACTTCGTATTTCTTAGGTATTACACACTAGGAGGAGGTTTTATGCGCCTAAATAAACAGATGCTTGCATCACAAAGTGCAACATCCGCTTTTGTTTTACTCTGGGGTAGTGCCGCAATTTTTACTCGATGGGGGTTAGATAATGCCTCGCCCATAGCATTATTAATTCTGCGTTTTTCAACTGCTTTGATTGTTCTGTTCGTACTTGCTCTTTTTAGAAAAAGACTTTTACCCAAACATGGAACTCGAAAACAAGTTCTGCTGACTGGGCTGCTTATTATTGCAGGTTATTCAATTTGCTATTTTAAAGCCATGGCCCATGGGGTCACTCCTGGCTTAATGGCAACAATTATGGGAATACAGCCCATACTCACGCTTTGCCTTCTGGAAAAGAACTGGCAAAAAGAAAGACTGTTAGGATTATGCATCTCTTTAGCGGGGCTCATTCTTTTAGTATGGAAAAGCCTAACGCTGTCTTTTATTGCTCCAATTGGTATGCTGTTTGCCTTGGCTGCCCTAATCTGTATAACTTTTGGGGCCATAATGCAAAAGAACATTCAACAAGCCCCTACAGATGTCTTACCGCTACAATATGTAATCAGTCTTATCGTCTGCTTATTTATAGTTCCCTTTGAACATTTTGAAATAACGTGGAATTCACAACTGATTATTTCAGTCTTATTTCTTGGAATTTTAATTTCTGTAGTTGCTCAGCTTTTACTTTACCGACTTCTAAGTCAGGGCAATATTGTAAATGTGACAAGCCTGTTCTATCTGGTTCCTATCGTGACTGCACTTTTAGATTTTCTAATTTTAAAAAATAAGTTACCACTAGCAGGTTTAATTGGGATGATTGCAATTTTGCTAGGCTTAATGCTCGTATTTAAAAAGAAATAATTCTTAAAGGTTTTAGGGTGTAACCCTCGGTTGAGGGTTTTATTTTTGAATACAAACTTAAACCAATTTTTTCCAGTCAGTGCCGATTTGAGCTAATGCAGGTAATTCATCACTATTAAAAACATTAAAATTTTGGTCAATGGCAAATCGATAGATAGGTATAGAATCAGCTTCAGTTTTCTTAAAGAATCTGAAGTTTTCAGTAAGGTGATAATTGCCAGCTTCTGTAGATTTTATTGCTGTTCCTGATGGTATATGGATATAACTTTCACACTCCACTTCAACGTTGTTTCCAGCAAGATCTTGATATGAAAATTTCATGTTTCAATCCTTTTTAAATTTTTATGATTGAGAAAAACTTAACACGCTATTTGATGAGATTACGGAAACTTTTTTCAACTAATTGTTTAAGTGTGTATATTTGGTTAAAAGCTCATCCTTGTAATATATCTTTATACACTTGTCTCATGTCTAATCTAAATAGGTTTTTTCATGCTCAGTAAAACAGCATTACTCGGAATACTTTTAAGTATTTTCTTTTGTTGTTTCAGCCATTCTTTATAAAATTTTTTATCAGATTGTTCCAAAAAACTGTCCTTATGCTTATTACAAGAAGCAACGCCCGTATTTCCAGATAGTACACACGGCCAATTGTTTAATTGGGGTGTTAAAACAGCATTACTCATTAATGAAAGCTCTTCTAATCTAATCAAATTCATCCTTACTCCCTTGCTTCCCTCTAGCGCTACACACAAATAGCACGTCCTCAAAAATGCAAAGTGCAAATTTTGTGTATTGATTTATCAAAGATGTAAGTTGCTATAGGAATGAATAAATTGAGTTTAAATAGAGTGAAGAAGATATTTAGAATGTTTTCTTCTTTGTTACTTCAATTTCAGATATACTGAACTTAGTATGAGATGAGCCTTATATAGTTCATTGCTAGATCAATGAACGACTAAGCCCTTCGCTTTCGAGCAAGGGCTTTTTTAATGCCTATAATTTGAGAAAATTATGCCTATCTGAACTGTCTGGTCGGACATTGGTTTGCCTTTATAGGGCAGGTCTGTTAGATTGGTCTTGTTCATCAACTCCTATTGTTGATGAATACTGAAGCCTGATTCGTAGCATCAGGCTTTTTTTACACCTAAAACTTGTATAAATGATCCTGCCAAAATGATGACATACGATCTCGGCGTGACCTAAAACAAAGTAAATAAAACTATAAAATAAATTGCACTATCTTACTTTTAGCCAAGAGCCAACTTCTTTTAGCACCTCAACTAAACCGTTTAATTTCTTACCATCTTCCGTCAATGAGTACTCAACTTTAACAGGAACTTCCGCAAAAACTTCTCTGTTAATAAAACCTTCTTCTTCAAGAAAACGTAACTCTAAGGTTAACATTCTTTGAGAAATATTAGGTATTGCCCGTCTTAGCTCATTAAAACGCATAGGTCTTTCGATGAGAAATGAAATAATTAACATTCTCCAACGACCACCCAATACTGTCATTGCCTCTTCTACAGAACAGCCAGAAATATTATCTTTCATTGTCTAATTAGGTATAAAAAATATACCTATATAACAAAATAGTGCCTAATTTACAATCTATACCTAGTGATGAATAATATTTTTTTATCACCAAAAAGACTGGCCTATATGATGGAATATAAAGAAGTTGCTAAAAAAACGATTAATCATTTGTACTCAGCACATGCATCGATACGAACCTCTGGCATTGATCCTCAAATAGTTGCTTTAGCTGAGTTATATGTGTCACAAATCAACGGCTGTGCTTACTGCTGCGCTTTTCATGCTCAAGAATTAAGAGATATGGGAGTAAGCCAAGAAGTCATTGATAAAATTCCGGGCTACAAACATTCTAATGTCTTTTCAAAGAAGCAACTTCTTGCTCTAGAACTCGCAGAGGCCGTCACTTTTTTATCTGAAAAAATTGAAACTGTAAAAGCTCATTTAACCGAGTATTTTAATGAACGAGAGATTGTAGAGTTGACCACCAGCATTTCACTCATGGGAGCATTAAACAGGCTCAGAATCACCTTAGGGGATAAAAGTTAATCCATTCAATTTCCATATGAAAAAGCCCTGACCATTCGAGGCTTTTTCATGACTTTTTAACCAAGTCTAATAAAAAATTGAGACAACTACTTTGATGATAAAAACAATTTCTTTTCCATTGCACGGCGATTAACCAGCCCCTGCAAACGCTTACCGCCCGCATTTATCCAGACATCAAACTGGTTTGCTGCTTCTTTGTAATCACCTGAATTTAACTTTTTGAGTAAGGTCGAATGTTTAAAGGCGCCTACCCCAATGTTATACGTTAGAGAGACTAGTGCATCGAATTGATTCTGTTTTAAAGGCACTTTTACAGAACTATTTACTGCACGCTCAAATATCTTTAAATCGTGCTGCATATAGGTTTTAGCTTGTTCAAGAGAGCATCGGTCTCCTTCACTTACACGCGTACCATTAGGATATCGCGTCGTGCCATATCCAATAGTCCATACGCCAGTACCATCATCATAGGCACTGAGTTTTAACCCCTCAAAATTACAGATTTGGTTTACACCTTCCACACTAAGAGACATCTCATCAACAGCAACACCTACCAATTCATCGCCATGATCAGTTGCCGTAGCAATGAGGTGATCCTCTGTTGCATCTTGCTGAGGCTTGGGAGTAAAAATTTTGCGGAGATAATCCAATATTTTTTGCATTTAATGCCCTGCTATTTACTTTTTCTCTGTAACCCAAAGCGTAATATATCCTTGAACTACAGGCTGTCCATCCGCTCTATAAGCATTAACTTTTATTTGCATATCTCCCACCTTCCACTCCTCATCAATTGTTGCCACTAACTTAATATCAGAATCTGCCTTGGCGACATAATTTACACTCATGCCTTTAGGTAGCCATCTTAAATGTTGAGGCACAGATGCTTCAGCTAACACACCCATGACAAATTCCAGCCCATTACATATCGCAATCACGTGTACCGTCCCGATATGATTTTCGATTGATTTATTTTTTTTGATCGAGGCTTCGCACACGTCTAAATCTAATTTTTGGATAATTGGATTTACAGTCTGAAAATATGGAGCAACTCGACTAACGACTTTTGACAATAGCGTTAGTCCCCCCGGTACGGTCTTCAAAGTCCTAAAAGCGATCAGAACATCATTGACAGGTGGAACTGCTTTATTTTTGATTTTGTTGGTAATTGTAGAAATATAATTACTCATAGTTTTACTTCAATTCGAGAATAAATCATTCAATAAATATATATGTACACATCTCTACACTCATTGCTTAGGTATCAATTTTTTGAGTCATTAATGATAATGATTGAATAACCTCTAGCATATCGTAATGTTCAGATAAAAAAATCAAACCTATTAAAAATGCCCAATATTGAATTGGGCTTTGAGTTATTGTTCGATTTCGATGGGATCGCCATCTTCAGGGCGAACGTGTCGCTCACCATCATCTGCGGGATCTACGCTTGAGCCATCTTTTGTAATGCTGTTATATAACTCATCCTCTTTTTTATCATCGATAAATTCTTCATCGGCAAAATCGAGAGGCTCTTCATCATCGTCAAAATTTAAGGGTTTTTCTTCATCTATCATGAGATTCATCCTTTACTTAACTTGTGTCATTCCATCCTTAAATAATTAACGGATAGATTCAACACCAAACAATCATCATTTGTGTAACTACACTTTAAGATACATTTTTCGATAAAAAACCGCCCTAGAAGGCGGTTGCTAAATTCTTATTCACTAGCGATAGAAGTACAGTAAATAATTATTTCACTCTACTTCCACAAACTATCAGTACTGCACATAAAGGTTTTTTCAACTGTTTTAAGAAGAACTCATTTATTTCGCCTGAAATTTCATATTGAATCTTCTTGCTTGTTTTCTTACTTCTGGGTTGGAAGGCAAAGCAAATGGACTTGCACGCCAGATCGCTTTTTCAATACTTGTTTTAAATTTTTGTTCTTCTTTATCTAAAAAGATGATTTGCTCAATTTCCCCACTATCACTTAAAAATACTTTAACGCTTGCACTCATCCCTGTAGAAGACTCTGGAACATCCCATATTTTATAAATTTTCTTTTGATATTGTTTTTTATATTTATCAGCCTCTGAGGTAATTTTATTATCATTCACTTGAGCAGAAGTAACTTGCTTGTGAACAGTAGTACACCCAACTAATAAAAATAAAGAAGCAATAATAGTGAAGTTTTTCATTTAAAATACCTTTTTTCAATAACTAAAATTTAACAGTTTAAAATTTAAAAAACTACCCGAAGGTGGTATTAATCATTGAATATCCCTAATCAGCAAAGGTGGTAAGCCGTTCTTATTCCACCTTTGTTTAAATTAATGTTTTATTTTTCTTTAAAAAGGGACTTCATAACGAATATTCATATTTGAATTTTCTGGAATATTATAGATATCTTGATCGGTAAAAATTCCATGTTCAGGTGCTTTAAAACTATTAAAGGCTTTATTTTCTGGAACAATTGGAGGTTTATTTAAGTAATTTTCTTGAGAATTATATGTAGATGAAGCACAGCCAATCAGCCCAAAACCCAATAAAGATATAACCAAAAACGTCTTCATAAATTTCGCCCACTGTTATAAAAACCACGCAATTTAACAAATTTAATCCCCATTGTCACACCTGTACTATTTAGTTAATCTTAATAATAAATTTAAAAGAAGCATTTTAAAAAATTAGAATCTGCTACAGGGCAAATATTAAAATTAGATAATAGACAAACACTCTAAAATGAAGAATTTTAGATTTTATTTTATATAAAATTCTTTGTGTGAAGCTTTCAATAGAACTTCACACAAACCTGTCGATTCACCCTATTATTGACCAGATGATCAAATACCCTAAAGAAAAAACCTTTAAAAATTAAACTTTAATGTTACAATACAGTGATTTACTCAATTTCAATTGGACTTCAAAAGAAATGAATAGATTGTTATTAACTTTTTTATTTTTAAATATTAGTCTTTTTTCTCCCGTAGCATTTTCTGAAACAAGCACATTTCAAATGAAACAAGAATATAGCTACCCTAACTTTAATATGCATAAAAGCATGCTTGCAGTAAACACGAGTTCTCAAGACCATAAATTTAATGGGCAACCAAAAGACTTTTCTAATTCTGCCGCTCATCATCAAAATGTAGATTTTTTTGAGATTGCGAAACAGTATCAAGAAAATGAAGCTAAGCCGTCCTACTCTACTGATGAAACAGTAAATATGAGTGATCATGAGCGTAGTCTTTACTACATTAGAAATCATGATAATGTGAATATTCAAAGAGAAATTCATGGTCAGCAGTTTAAATCGCTAAAACAACAGCGAGATAAAGGCATCATTTCCAATGATGTATATAAAGAAAAGGTCTACAAAATCTTAAGCCAACCTTCTTTTAAATAAGTTAAAAGCCCTCGCTAGAGGGCTTTTTGAATATTATTTTGCTGCTTGTGGAGTATTTCTAAAACTAATCGCCATACGGTTATATGCATTCATCAAACTAATAGCTATCGTTAAATCAACCAGTTCTTTTTCATCAAATACAGAATGGGCAAGTTGATAAACATCATCAGGTACTCCGGTTGTAGAAACTTTAGTTACTGACTCAGCCCAAGCTAAAGCAGCTCTATCCCTTTCATCAAATAGATGACCACCTTCTTGCCAAGCCTGAACTAAAGCTAGTTTTTCAATTGCTACGCCTTTTTTAATTAAATCTCTCGTATGCATGTCCAAACAATATGCACAGTTATTAATTTGCGATATGCGTAGATAAACCAATTCAACTAGCTCTGCTGCCAAACCGCTTTGCATTACGTAGCTATAGACACCAGCTAGAGCTTTAACACCTGCTGGAGCGACCTGATTATAATCAATACGTTGAACCATAATAGACACCTGTTTACTTTCAATTATTTTACCGGGGTAACTAACTCTTTATCGTCAGTATCTACAACAAATACTGCCAATAGCTTTGCTGGTTTAGTCTTACTTACATTGCGACTAATAGAATGAACTGCTCCTGGATCTTCAAACCAACTCTGACCTGCCTGATAAATTTTTGGCTTCTCACTATTCACTTTAGACTCAATGCTACCCTCAACCACATAGGCATATATAAAAGATGATTTCGCATGAGTATGAGGAATAGAAGCTCCACCAGGCGGATAATCCACCTCTAAAGCGATAAGAGACTTGCCCGGTATATTAGAAATGACGTGTTCAAAATTAGGCGTAACTTTTTCCACTGGCTCATGTGCCATAGATGGTGCAATACTCGCAAGCATTAGACCTATACCTAAAAAGAATCTGCTTTTGATTATTTTCATTTCAAATTAAACCTACATAAAGATAGGAAGTTGTTTTTATTTTATAGATCCGTAGTATAAATTCATGAACCAAAAATGCATTAAAAGGCTGTACCACGCATGTATCAGCAGCTCAAAATTAATTTAGATCGCAAATTAAAAACTCCGTTAGCCGAACAAATACGCCTTGGGATTGAACAAGCCATTATTTCTGGGACGCTACAACAAGGTGATCGTTTACCCTCATGGATCGATTTAGCCAGTCAACTTGGTGTTTCTAGAGGTACCGTAAAGGTTGCATATGAAAGACTTTCCGATGGTCAATTTATCATTGCGTCCCGATCACAAGGTACACGTGTTGCCTACCAAGCAGTTAAGCCACCCTCTACTCAAGATGACTATAAAAATAGTTCGTTTACACAGATGTATTTAGATATGACAACTGTGCAGGGCATTTTTCAATTAGGCGTCCCCTCAAAAGAAATCTTTCCAGCAAAGTTATTTTCAAAAATCAGATCAAGATCTGTGCGTAATGAATCTAGTGGATGGCCTAGCTATCCAGACGCTCGGGGTGAACATGGCCTTCGTCGAGAAATTGCGGCTTATTTAGCTCTATCAAGGGGCATTCAATGTATTCCTGACCAAGTATTTATCACTTCTGGTTTCTCTGGTGGACTGGGCCTTACATTACATGTTTTAGGATTAGGTGGGAAAAAAGCATGGGTTGAAGATCCCGGTTTTCCTTTCTCTAAACATGCGCTTGAAGTTGGAAGACTGGAAATATGTCCAATTCCCGTTGATAAAGATGGGATAGATGTAGAGTTCGCAATGAGAAATATACCGGATGCCTCCCTTGCATTAGTCACCCCGGGACAGCAAGCACCTTTAGGAATGTCACTTTCTTTGACCAGACGATTAAAGTTACTTGATTGGGCTAACCAGAATGGAAGCTGGATTATTGAAGATGATTATTTAGGAGAATTACAATTAGATGGCCGAGCAGCGCCCGCTTTATTTTCATTAGATACTACTGGAAGAGTTATTCACTTAGGAAGCTTTAGTAAAACAATCAGTCCCAAATTACGGATTGGATTTGCGGTTGTGCCTTTTCACATGATTAATCACTTTGCAGAAACGACAGCTACTTTAGTACCCGCTCCATCTCCATCTTTACAACTTTCAATTCAAGAGTTTATGCATGAAGGCCATTTTTTAAGACATTTAAGACGAACAAAAAGAACTTATAGTGCTCAGCGTGATGAATTAATTAAGTGTTTAAAACGATTTAATCTGCAAACGTATACTGCTGGTTTATCTGTACTCATTAATTTACCGCCCTCATTATCCGATCAAAAAATTGTGAATGAAGCATTAGCTTTCAATCTGGCTCCCTCTCCATTATCACTTTGGTACCAAGACCCTAAAAATGCTGTTTCAGGTTTAATGTTAGGTGTTGCAACCTCACCCTTATCAAAAGTAAATCAGTCATGTGAACAGTTAGTAGAGATCATCGAACAGAAAAAAGCCCTGTTGTAGGAGCTCTTTAATTCTGCTTTTAACACCAATTTATTTTAGAAATTGTTTTAAAGCTCTGAGAAAAACATAAACCAATTTATAAAATTTTGTTACTTTTTCGCTATAATGATTATAATTATCGTTTAGGATTTCGATACATAAACATGGAACGCTCATCTGCTCTTTCACTCCCAAATTTTAAGTTCAAAGTTTCTACTCTTAGCTATGCGATCGGACTTGCTTGTACTTATCTAGCAATTCCAGCACATGCCGAAGATACAGCTACCAGCGCATTACCAACCATCACTATTAAGGCGCAAGGTAACTGGTTAGAAGAAGCAAATGCTGAAACGGTTCACAAACACCCTGGTGCTCGAACTATTGTTGACCGCAAACGTTTGGATGAAACAGCTGCAACTTCAATTCGAGAAGCCCTAAAGCAAATTCCTGGAGTTCAAGCTCAAGATAGCAGCGGAACAGGTGGTAGTGATGTTTCACTCAATATTGGGGTCCGTGGTCTAGCATCACGTCTTTCACCACGCTCAACAGTTTTAGTAGATGGTGTTCCACTTTCGTTTGCTCCTTATGGACAGCCACAATTATCTTTAGCGCCTGTTTCAATAGGTAATATTGAATCTGTTGACGTAGTACGTGGTGCGGGGTCAGTTCGTTTTGGGCCTCAAAACGTAGGCGGAATTATTAACTTTGCGACCCGATCAATTCCACAAGATTTTAGTGGAACTGTTAGCTTAACTTCAGAATATGCATCTGGTACTGACCAAGTAAAACTCAGTCCTAATCTATTTGTTGGGGGAACTTTAGATAACGGATTAGGCCTTGCCCTCTTATATTCAGGGACTAAAGGAAATGGGTATCGAGACGCAAATAATAAGATTGATATCGATGATGTAATGTTAAAGTCTGCTTATCAATTTAATGATAAAGATTCAGTTGCTTTAAATCTGCATCATTATGAAGGTCGAGGCGAAATGCCAGAGGGTTTAACTCAGGCTCAGTATGCTGAAAACCCTTATCAGTCTTCTGGTGAAAAAAACTATTTTGCAGGTCGACGTACAGATGTCTCTTTACGTTATAACCATAAAGATGAAAAAAATAACTTCGAAGTTCTGACTTACTACATTGACTCTTTCCGCACAAGTAATCTTGAAAGTACAGTAGAGGGTGGACAAAAGCGTCTCGACTCTTCTCCACGCGACTACAAGGTCTATGCAATTGAACCGCGTTACTCTCGTATTTATCAATTAGGTAATACTCAAAATGAAGTAACGGTTGGCTATCGCTATTTAAAAGAAGAAAGTTCTGAGTTTGCTGGGCGTACCGCATCTTATAGTTCAGGTGAAGCAGTTCCAGATTTTGCTCCACGTACGATCAGTGATGGTGGTACCAAAGCACATGCGGTATATATCGACAACCGTATGGAACTCGGCCGTTGGACCATCACACCAGGCGTACGTTTCGAATCAATTGAAGCCCATAGTAACTTTTCTGTTTATGACAAAAATGGTCTCGTAAATACAGTTCATCCAAAAATTGATTCTGATGAATTTTTGCCAAGTTTGTCTGTCGTGTACTCGGCAAATGAAAACTGGAATATATTTGCTAATGCTGGTGTATCGTTTGGTCCACAACAATACAGCCAATTGGCACGTCTTGAGGAAGATAAAAAAAATGAAAAAGTATTTGCAGCTGCTACAACCGATGGCTTACATCCTGAAAAGTCCAATAACTACGAAATTGGAACTAAATATTTAGGTAACGGTTTAAATGCCGAATTCACCGTATTCTACCTAGATTTTGATAAAGAGCTTTCACTAGTACGTGATGCTGCTAATAACGGAATCTGGACAGATTTAGGGGCAACCAGCCATAAAGGTGTCGAAACGGGTATCAGTTATGATTTCGGTCAATTAACAGACACGTTAGAAGGCTTAAAAGTATATGGAAACTATACTTTTACCAAAGCAGTAGCTGAAGAAGGTAAATTTAAAGATAAAGACTTACCGTTTTACTCGCGTCATGTTGGTAATGTTGGGTTAGGTTACACAGTAGATAAATGGTCTTTAAATGCGGATATGTTTGCGCAGTCTAAGCAACATTCACCTGACCTACCTAAAAGTACGGTCTATCAAACAGAAGAAACTGCTGATGGTAAATATGGAGATATTCCGGGTTATACCACTTTTGCGGTCCGTACCTCTTATGACTTAAGTTCACAAGTTAAAGGTTTAAAAATCGCTGGCGGAATAAAGAATGTCTTTGATAAGCAATATTTTACCCGCTCAACTGACTCTACAGGTGGTAAGTATGTAGGGCAACCACGTACTTTCTATCTACAAACCTCTTTTGACTTTTAAAGCTAAATCAAATTGAACAAAAAGCCCTCTTCGGAGGGCTTTTCTTTAAACATTAAAGTCTTAGCCAATTTAAACGAGCATCGACATAAAATATTCTAATAACTTATCTCTTTCATCGATCTTATTTGCACTTAAAAGCTGAACCATTGCTCCATCAATAACAAATAAAAACATGTAAGCATCTTCAAGTGTAGCGGTAACTTTTATGGTTAAAAGTAGCTTATAAATTTCGTTAATGAACCAATTTCGGTAGTCAATGACGAGTTTATAGGCCGCTGGATAGAGCTTTTCAATTTCAAAAATCGCTTTAAATGGCAACCGATAAAAGCCATCTAAGTTCGCATGTAAGAAGTAGATTTTCTTTAACTTATCGAACACCATAAGTTCTTGGTATGAATGAATAATAGAAAACACCTCATGTTTTAATGCGTCCTTTTGAAAAGTCAGAGACATCTCAACCAGTTTTTCTTTAGAGTGAAAGTAATTATAAAAGGTGGCTTTTGGAATTTTGGCTTCACTAATAATTCGGTCGATACCGACGTGAAACCCATGTTGATTAAATAAATCTTTTGCCGCGTGGAGCACTTGTAGTGCTCTAAATGAAGCTTCTAAATTTGGCATAGATATACCGTTTAAAATAAATTTTTGTTGTATATAAGTGAGATAGAAATACCGGCGCTCTTAAAATGAGCGCTAAAAACAGGCATGCGAAAACGACACAAAAGTGGTGTGTTCACCTATCTCAGGTTTTATTGTTGCTATGATTTTTTAGTCGTAATGATCTAAAGGTGTAGAAAACCTAGAGTCGATTAAACCGCTTTAAATGCCAGTTGAATGGTATCGGTAGAGGGAGTTTGGCAAAGGCCAAGAAATAAGAAGAATTAGTACGCATGAGCGGACTCCTAGATGAAATAGAAGTTCTGCCAAATCACTGCTAAATGATTATGGTGGCAGAACGAAGAAGGGTTAGCAGACCAGTCATCTAGGAACCGGCACGCCCGAGGGCGTCCCTCCTCCGTCCTACCGCTACGAAGGGAGACGAACGAGTTCGACACCAAAAAATTGCTCTTTTGATGTCCTAGATGAAAACGGTCTGCTAAAACCGACTGGCAATGTGGCCAGCAGGCAAAGGATAATCGGAGAGGTTTTAGGTGTCAATGTTCAAAAAGAAAGAATCAAAACATTAGATATAAAAAAAGCTCTTTAAATAACAAGAGCTTTAAATATTGAAACTTACTTAGTCTCTTTTACATGAAATGACTGTATAAGCAGAGTTAAATTATTTTCTATATTCTGCCAATCAGCTAGATGCATATCACTGTAATGTGCGGTAATACTCATCGGCAGTCCCTTCACATTAAAAGTATGACTACAATAGTATTGCTGATTTGGTTTAGCATAGTCCTCTAGAATAGCCTGTTCAGGATCTGGTTTACTTAATAAATAAGTTCGAGCAAAAGTACTACAACTAATATAAGAGACTATATTTCCATCAGCGTCTTTTTTAAAGTAAATCTTATAATGATTATAATCCTCTGTTACATCATCAGGATATTTCTTTCGCCAATCCTTATAAACAAGAACTTTATAGAACCCGCCTGGTAAATTAGGATCTAGTGATACCACTTCTGTTAAGCCTAATTCTAGAGCTGGTTTAGTTTGTATATATTTAATTAATTTTGGCGTTTCAAAATACTTCTTCGGATGAAACACTGAACTTAAATTTATACCCATTTTAATTTCTGCGGCACTAGCATTTATGTTCTTATATATCCAGCTATTTAAGGAAAACCAAATTACATACTTATGAAACTCTTGCCAGTCCTTAGGTATTTCATACTCAGCTCTTATTGATTCAGGATTAAAAATATGTAAATTCTCTAATGTTTTACCTTTGTAATCAGGTAAAAGAACTTGAAAAAGTTCAGTACATTGGAATTTATCACATAAGGCTTTGCCACTCTCATATCGTTGCTTTTCTCTGAATTCCAGATCTTTCTTTCGTGAAGATTCAGAAATAGCAGTTGCATCCATAAGATAGTTTGCTGGAATATCTAATATGACTCCATTAGAGTCAAATTCAGATGGCCAAATCTCTGTATACAATGGTGGATGTAAATAATATTCTCTAAATAAAATCTTTTCTTTGTAATTGTGATATTTGCCATAACTAAAGATTGCAACTAACAAAAGTATCAGTAAATACCTCTTCTTAAGAAGAAAAGATATTGAGGAAGCTTTTTTCATAAAACCTCTCCTGATAACAAATTCAATTCTTTATTCATTTATAATTTTCAAGATTCACAAAAGGTGTAAGTCGTATCTATTCTTTATATTAAGATAAATTAGGAAGAAATATTATAAGAAAATTGATTTATATTGGCTTAATAACTAGCACATTGCTTAGTGTTATGCAATAAAAGTACTTTAAATGTAAAAGTGTTATTTATTTTAAATTAATAAAAAAGATCAAGGGACTTATAAGATCCGCAAAGAGCACTTTTTAACGATACTTACTAAAACAGTGCTCTTTACTTTTTTATTTATTCATCATTTTAGAGTGATCCATATTCATCATCTGTGAATGGTCCATTTCACTCATTTTAGAGTGATCCATTTGAGACATATCTGCCATATTGCCATGCTCATGCTGCGTATGGTCTTGCTGCATTTTTCCATCATTCTTCATGCTACAAGGTTTTGTGCATTTTTCTTGTGCTTTAGAATTTGGCTTAATTTCCGCATTCGCAGCCGTTGTTTGTTTTGCATCTTCTGCCCAAGACTGGGTTCCAGTGATTAAAGCACCAACACACATAAGCGTTGTTAAACTACGGCGAAATAGAGTTTTCATTTTTAGATCCAAAAATTAACTTTATCTAAATACCCTATAGGCTTCCAACGGACATCCAGGTGACCTGAAAATGACATTTTTGTAATCTACGCCGAATCATGTGTTTATAACGTTATTATATTCCCAGTGAATAATATGAGATTTTTTATAAATGAGAATCTTATTGGTTGAAGATGAAATAAAAACAGGTGATTACCTTAAACAAGGTTTATCTGAAGCTGGATATATTACCGATTGGGTGACTGATGGATTATCAGGTAAACATCAAGCGCTTGTAGAAGAATATGACTTGATTATTCTGGATGTGATGTTACCGAAGTTAGATGGTTGGAACATCATTAACGATATCCGAAAAAGCGGCAAAACCATGCCCATTCTTTTTCTTTCAGCCCGTGATCAAATTGAAGACAGAGTTAAAGGTCTAGAACTCGGGGCCGATGATTATCTGGTAAAACCTTTTGCTTTTGCTGAGCTGCTTGCCAGAATAAAAAGCCTACTCCGTCGTGGGCAACAAAAAGAAGATAGTAATATTATTACAATTGCCGATCTTGAGCTTGATCTTCGTAAGCGTCGTGTCACTCGAGCGGGTCAACGTATTGACTTAACAGCTAAAGAGTTTGCATTGATGGAATTATTCATGCGTAGACGTGGAGAAATCTTACCTCGTACCCTCATTGCCTCTCAAATATGGGATATGAATTTTGATAGTGATACCAATGTTGTAGAAGTCGCTATTAAACGTTTAAGAAATAAAATAGATAGTAACTTCAGCCCTAAGCTGATCCAGAACATACGAGGAATGGGCTATGTGTTAGAGGTTGAAGATGCCTAATAAACTGTTTAATGCGATCAGCTTTCGTATTGCAATTCTTTTTTCTTTTTCTACAGTTATTATCTTAATGATTATGGGATTGGTCATTCACCAACTCGTCATGCATCATTTTGAAACTCAAGATAGAACTCAATTAGAAGGTAAAATTCAACTTGTAGAAAACCTACTTGAGCAAAATCATCACAAGCCTTCTGAATTAAACTTATATTTAAAAGATGCCTTAGTTGGACATCACGACCTGATCGTGCAAATAGAGCGCCCGAGCGGTCAAATTATTTTTAGCTCATCGCCAACAGCGCTTAAGAGTAAAACATTAGTAAAATCTAAACATGGTCCGTGGCTTGAATGGAAAGTCCAAAATAAAATCTATCATGGCTTAATTTATAAAAAGTCTTTCGATCAAAATAGCGCTATTCCATCAGCTCAAATTATTGTGGGTATTGATACATCTGAGCACCTACATTTCTTAAACGATTTTAGACGTCAGCTCTTATATATCGGTATTATCGGTACAATTTGTTTGATGCTCTTGGGGTGGTTTGCTGCTTGGCGTGGGCTCCGTCCAGTTCAAAACATGGCAAAGGTTGCAGAAGGCATTTCAGCTCAGCATCTTTCCGAGCGTTTAGAAGTCGACAACACACCAACTGAACTGAAATCGTTAGCTATCGCATTTAACGATATGTTAGATCGACTAGAAACAGCCGTAGGAAAACTCTCAGATTTTTCATCTGATCTTGCCCATGAAATTAGAACACCGATTAACAACTTGATGACTCAAACCCAAGTTTGTCTATCGCGTAGTCGAGATATCACTACCTATCAGGAAATTCTATTTTCCAACTTGGAAGAGTTTGAACGTTTAGCCAGAATGGTGTCCGATATGCTCTTTCTTGCCAAAGCAGAACATGGCTTACATAGAGCAAACTTACAACAAGTAAATTTGGTCAAAGAAGTCTCGGCATTATTTGATTTTTATGATGCGATTGCTGCTGAAAAAGGCATGTCACTAAAACAAACTGGCCAAGGTTATGTCGAGGGTGATCCTTCAATGTTACGCCGAGCGCTTAGCAATCTTTTATCAAATGCAATCAAATATGGTAAATCAGATTCGATCATCAAAATTAAATGCCAACAGAATAGTGATACAACTGAACTAACCATTGAAAATGAAAGCTCCCCCTTATCTCAAGAACAACTCACTCGATTATTTGATCGTTTTTACCGTACAGATGCGTCGAGACAACGAGTTGAAGAAGGCACGGGGTTAGGATTAGCAATTACCAAATCTATTCTTGATGTACATGGAGCTACTATTCAGGCGAACTATGAGAATGGGCATATTACTTTTAAAATCATCTTTCAAAATTAAGTGTATTCCTGATCTCTCATACTCATTTATTAGTTAAATTGATCTAACAGTAAAATATTATCAAAATAGAAAAAGTCTTTGGTACTGATAAATTCTCAATTTTTTAAAATGACAAAAATGTAATTTTGGAGTCATCAACGCGTTTCTCTCTATCTTGAATAATAGGCATACAAAGAGTGTGACTAATAAAGTACATCCTTTATTTTAATTCAGTCATTACTTAGTCAAATATTCATTTTACGAGGATGAAAACATGAAGCTTTTTCACAACAAAATGACCGCTCTACGGAATGTTCTAGTAGGAGCAACTATGATGGTTGCTGCTTCAAACGTATTTGCACATGTCAGCCTAGTTAGCGCAAACCCCGGTATTAATGCTTCGGTAGTGAGTCAACCTAAAAATATAACGCTTAATTTTGGCGGCGAAGTCATGTTAATGAACATTAAGTTGCTTGATGCTCAACGTACAGACATTCCTTTAAATTACCAAGTGAGTCATGATTTAAAAAAATCATTTGAAGTCGCTGTGCCAAAGCTAAAAAAAGGAAAATATACCGTAGTGTGGACCACTATGGGCTCTGATGGTCACAACATGAGTGGCGAATATACTTTCACTATTAAATAAACCAGAAAAATAAAAAAGTATCGCTAGTCCATGCCAGCAATGAGCTGGCATATTGTATAGAGAGAAGAATATGGTGCCTGAAACTTGGATATATGCGACTTGGCTTGTTAAAGCTTTTTTATATTTGGGAGCCGCATTTGTTATTGGAGGTGCCTTCTGTTATTTCTTGCTTGGACACTATGTAGAAATTAAAAAAATTATTATCAAATACATCACTGTTGGTGCAGGGTTGGGGCTTGTCTCAAGTACTTTAGGCTTCTTCATTCTCATCGGAAGTTTTGCCAATACTGGCCTATCAGGTATGTGGGATAGTAACTATATAAATCTACTCATTAATACGACGATTGGTCACGTCTACATCATTCGATCAATCAGCTTTCTGCTTTTATTACTCTTTATGCTCGTAAAATTAAGCAGTGGAAATAGTCAGATTTCTAAATTTGAAGGATCAATTTTCGCTCTACTATTAATACCCATTGTTTTCAGTTTTTCTCAATTAGGTCATGTCACGAATTTATCCTTATTTGCGCAAATCTTACTATCAACACATGTACTTGCAATGTCTTTATGGATGGGTTCACTCTATCCCTTATGGAAAACGAGCAGAATAATTCATGGCCTACCGTTAAAAGAACGTATGCATCTGTTTGGAAAAATTGCAGCCTTTATTGTTGGAGTTTTACTTGTCTGTGGTGTTACTATTGCCCTGCTATTGCTTAAAGATTTCAATACGCTGGTCAATACCCCTTATGGGCATGGATTGATTATAAAACTACTCTTTGTGCTATGTATTTTATTGCTAGCAGCCTTTAACAAATGGTATTTCACTCCTCGTTTACAACACTCAAAATTTGCAAACCAGTTGGGTTGCGCCATTTTATTTGAAATGTCATTAGGCCTAGCCATCCTTTTAACAACGAGCTACATTACGACTGTTATTGGTATTGAATAGAGATTAATAAAAATTCCAGAAAACGCTTTTTAGCTAAAAGCGTTTACAACTTAAAGTATTTCCGCACTCATCCAACTACTCTTCAAAAAATTTAAGCTTGAAGAAATTGCTGATTTAATTTGGCTTGAATCAGCAAGTTATATGCATCGGTTTAAAAAACCTATTGTTTTAACTTAATTTTATTTAGTGTCATACATAAGGCTTTTTTGTCGGCCTCTTTAAGTTGAGGATGCTGAACAGACCACATGTAGCCACAGCTATGAGGTGCTTTGTTATTATTTTTCTTAAGTTCATAGGCAATATTTTTTAGAAGCTCCGTGTTTAGCGTACTAATTTTTAAACGTACTTCTGCTAAATCTTGGGGCTTCCAATTGGCTTCCGAACTCGATAACCAGTCTGCTCGATATCTGTACTGAATTGCCTTAGCAACATTCATTTGAGTCACAATAAATGGCTTCACTGTTTCGCTATTTAAACCAAAAGATTCAGCTTCGGAAACAGATTGATCGAGAACTTTCTTTTCTTGAGTTAAATCTTCAATCGGCAAATGCTGCTCTGCTTTATAACCCGCTACATCCTTCATATAAGATAAGCGCTCGTTAATTAAACGGGCAGTTTGATCATATTGATATGCTTGCGCTAATGAAGAAAAGCCCATGAAAACTACCAACGTACAAACCGCTTTAATAGCTTGCTGAGCACGCTTAATTTTTGCCATGTAATACCTATCGAAATTATTGTTTTGTCATCATTCCAGATCAGTACTGTATTTTAACAACATGCAAAAGTAAAATTTCAAGATAGGCTAAGTTCTTGGCTCCATGCCGAATCAGGTTGTTGATAGATGTGCTGGCATACTTGCTTAAGAGATGAGGTAAAGTGCTGGTTTTGTCCATCCCATTTCTCAACCATACAATAGGTGATATGAATGCCTTTAGGTTGAAACTCCCTTGCCAATGACTGCGCTAAAGCACGAATGCCCGCGAACATGCTTTGGCTTAATACATCATAATGAGTCGAGTTGCTAAATGGCGCTCCAAGAAAAATAACTGTGCCCCGTTGCTGTTTTAGCATAGGCTTAATCACAGCTTGCGCTACACTCACTGCACTTAAACCTGTGGTCTGCCAATGGTGTTCAATCTCTTCTAAAGATAAAGCCTCAATATTTGGTGAAGATGAAAAGTTCGGCTGAAACACACACAGTTCAATTGTATGTCTGTGACTGGAAATATAACTCAACAAGCTTTTTAAATGATCTGCATTCACCAAGTTCAAATGAACTGCTGTCACACCATCATTTATAGAATGCACTTGTATATTCTGCATGGCTGAATCATGCACAACCTGATAAAGATATAATGGAGAATGTGCATTTTTATCTAAGATTACAAAGTCACGCTCGATCAAGTGTAAGTCATGACCAGCAACGACAACACAGCCCTGCTTTTTTTGAAATCTCTGACATATTTTTTTTAGCATTTTAGTCTCTCAAAATTTTTCTTGATAAGGGCGTAAATCCAACTCATGTGTCCAAAGCTCAGGCATTTGTTGGTAAAGCATCCAATAGTTTTCTGCAATTGCGTCAATATTGAGTCCACCCGTGCCACGCGTAAGACGGGCTAAACGCCCTAGGCCAAATAATGCTTTATTCACTCTATCGCCATCGACCATTCCATCAATAATCACATGAGCAATATGTATGCCTTGTGATTTATAGATTTGAGCTAGATTGAGTGCATAAGCTCGCAAGGCAGATTTACCCATCGTAAAAGCTGCAAAAAAAGGTTTCCCGCGCAAAGAAGCACTCGCCCCAGTAAAAATAAGCGTACCGTAGTTTTGATCTTTAAAGATTTTTAGACAGCTTTGAGAAACTAAATACGCCGATAGAAAAGTGGATTGCCACATTTGAGTAAAAAACGATAGCGGGCTGCGTAAAAAAATTGAGGGAATATTCCCTCCCACATTATGAATTACAGCAGTAATGCGTTCATTTTGACTGGTGATTGTGTCAAACAAGGCCTGTACTTGCTTTACATCTTCTGCATCTAAACGAAACGCAACAGCGTCACCGCCTTTCGAATGGATTTCGGCAGCCACTGCTTCAATTTTTTGGAAAGTACGCCCAGCGACATAAACTTTTAAGCCTTCTTTTGCAAAACGATGGCACACAGCTGCACCAATACCTTGTGATGCCCCAACGCCAATAACAACTACACAATCTAATATTTTATCTGGTGTTGCTAATGTCATAATCGTTTCACCCTGTTTGTTTTTTATACCATAATGCAATAGACGGACGATCCAAAATTTCTTTACCAAATTTTTTGCTTGTGCGAATCACTTCACCTAGTTGGGCAACAACAGCAATGTCTGCAATTGTTTGTGAGTCTCCAACCAACCACTCACTTTGTGATAAAACTTGTTCAATGCGGCCTAAGTGTCTTCTGAACTCTTCTTCAACATGCTCAGCTTTCATTCGGCCTAAACCCTGAAAGAAAAGCTGTGTTTTCAATTCGGCTAAAATAAATCCTTTTACCATTGGCTTCTCATAAGATGGGCGACCAATACTGCTAATACGAATTGCTTCATCTAGGGCTTCTGGATCATTTACGCGTAAATAGACTTCATAAAAATAGAGAGACTCATCTGCCCAGTCTTCCCATAACTCTGAAAGTGCCTTTTGATTTGGATCTTCTGGATAGAGCCGAGGCGTATCTGGATAGGTTTCATCCAGATAACGAGCAATTCGAGTACTATCTTGAATACGCTGACCATTATGGTCAATTACAGGCACCTTGCCCACTTTACTCAATAAAGGAACTTTAGCTCCCAAAATACCGTTATAGTTAACTGTTTCAAATGAAATTCCTTTAAATTTCAAAATTCTTGAAACTTTCTGACAAAATGGCGAAATTTCCCATTGATGCAAAATAATATCCGACATTTGTTCACCTTTATTTTAATTGCCTGTTTTGCTTACCAGTTCTTTTTTAGAACTAACCAATAAATATACAGTATGTATTTTTAAGTCAAACTGTTTTTGATGACGAATAAGTTTCAAAAAACTAAAATCATTTGATTTATATCGTTTTATGCTCAGCCAATTTTAATGAATAAAATTAAAATTACGCGGAACCATGCGACTAACATAGAACCGCGTATATTTGATAAATTAATAAGTCACTGTAACCACAACACTATCAGAATAGTTTCCTGGTGTACTTGCGATGGAAGTACCTTGTGGAATTTTCCCATAGACAGGTGTACTTTGAGCGCTACCTGTTCCCGTACCAGACACTCCACCGGCTCCCCCAACATTGGTTACGCCACCTGTGGCATCCCACACCGTACTATAGTTAGAGTCTTTATATAACTGATAGGGAATATATTCATTATTACCATTGGTCATACGCCTAAATCCGCCAGGAATACGGTTATTGCCATCGCCTAAATAAATGCTATATGGTGTTCCATAATTACAGGTCGAATTTACAGCTCCTTGCGCTGTGTAATCACGACTAGTGGTACTAATATCATTAATATTGCTGAAATCTACAGTTGAGGTTGAGTTTAATTGACACATACTTGGTACCACAAAGTTTGCTGTTAGTAATACATCACCTGAATCCCAGCCACCAATTAAATCACCGCATGATAAACCCAAAAGATCCATATCCCAATACAACCGAACCGAAGCCGTATATGTTCCTTTAGGATATGCAATGAGTGACCCCGTTCGAGCTGGAACTTTCACATTTACCGAGTAACTCACAATATTATTTGATGCCACTGTTGCTACTGGACCATACCACACATTGGAGGTTTGGTTGGTGGTAGAAGACCCAGCTCCACCTACAGTTGCAGTGACCGTATATGGTAAAGTCACACTATTATTCGCAGTGGTTGCTCCTGTAAATACGGTTTTCATACACATGAAATTAGAAATTTGGGGAAGTCCTAAATTCGTGCAAGTAATTGTGCCTGAAAGGTTTACAGTTGCATCACTATTAATATTTGCTGCCGTGTAGGTAAAAGTACTATTAGTAGTTCCGCTTACTGTACAAGCAGCATGTGCTGGACTAAAAAAAGCATAAACGAGATAAAATAAGCAAATGCCTATAAAGTATTTTAAAGCCAATGAAAATTTCTTATAGCTCTCTATTTGAGCCTTATTCATAATATTTAATGACATACATAAGGTCCCAATTTCTTAGTTGAGTACTGATTACTGTTATAAGTGAAGTCAACTTGGCATGAACCATGATCCAGAAGATCGACTTCAAGCTTGTTTTGTTTTATTAGGTTTTGAATAAATACTTCACCGTCGTAGCCAACTACCCCATCTTGTTGCCCATTAATTCGAACCGTATAACCCGGTAATAAAGGTGAATTATTCTGGTCAACAAGTTTGACTAATCCAGAAATGACCTGATGAGCACCAAAGTCAATAAGACCACCTTGGCGATAACCTACAACTGTTTTCTGATCTGTAGACTTCACGCTCCAATTCAAAGGAAGATACGATGGATCTAAATAAATATGGTTCTCTTTATATGGCATAAGACTTGGAATCAGAAATCTTCCAGAACTATCAGTTACGCCCAAGTTGATTCCGCCATTTATAATTTGGCTTTGTGGCCCAGCATTGGTCACAACTGCATAGCCATCTCCAATTTCATTGGCCGCAAAAATCCGCCCAGCTGCCGCAACCAACGATCCTGTTGCTGAAAGTGCAACCTGATCGTTCTCTCCTATTTTGTTATATCGACCTGTCAGATAAGCAGCACGGGCACGGTAAGATGCATAGATAGATGCATTGTTTTGATTGGCATCCTGATCGTGCTCAACGTAGCCTCCCCATCCAAATGAACCGATTTGTGGTTCTGATAAACCGAATATTTCTTGACGGTAACTCAGCCTGCCAGCATCACTAGATACACTTGTAATCGCATTCACTCGGGTAGACGGTGTGTAACGCAGCGCAAAGTAAATGCCATAGTCTTTGTGATTTTCATAATCTTTATACGCTGAGGCATAAAAGCCCCAGTTTTTGTTCAGACTCCCACTTAGGTTTGTAGAGAGTAATTTATAAGAGTTGTCGCTATATTTGATCTGGTTATATCCCAGATAGGCGCTATACCCTTCGTAAAAGTTATAGCTCATCCCCGCCCTAAAAATCTCATCTGCCAGTGCACTGTAGCTCAAATAATTTTTGGGTTCAGCATCGGTTTGATTATCTTTTAAATATCGAATTTGGGACACACGGGCAAGGTCAAAATAGTTATCGAATACTTTGCGGTAACTGGTATTAAACGAAATATTCTTACTAATCC
>NZ_JAVQNT010000038.1:0-74877 GCF_031799075.1 Acinetobacter sp. V91_7 | reverse complement strand
CAATCAATCAGTAAAAATCCACACAAGTTGTTCTTCATAATCTCTTAATGATCTTCTTACTGGTTCGTCACCAGCAAGCTAGGTCGGCTATATTACTCTTAATCTCTTAAAAGTCAACAGGTAATTTCGATATTTTTAAAACTTATTCTCAAAACCAACTTCTCATCAAATTTATCACCTAAAGCAACTAACTCAATTCCAAGTAACTGTTTTTCAACAAGTTTCTATCTGCATCACCGCCGATGGATGTGCATTATAGAGGATTAAGATCCCTTTGCAATACCTTTTTTAATATTATTGAAACAACAGTTCGCTTTTTAATCAAAAATGCCCAAAATAGTCATTTTTTATATAAACATGGTTGTAAAAGCATCAATTTATCTAATATTTTTTCGTCCTGATTCTTTTCCTGCCACCTAAGTGGGCGACAATCAATATATTCACAATATCCACCTTCACCTTGTAGACATTGTTCATTCCAACTTAATTGATATTGGAAGCTTCCCACATATCCAGCAGCCAATCCAAACTTGTAGTCGCCACGGCTTTGTGCATAAAGTTCAAAAATAATTTTTCCATTTTTTTTACATTGCCAAGAAAACTCTCTGGGCAAATACATCTCTTTATCATTGGGTGTTCTAACTTTTGGATAAACGCGGTGGATATGTAAATTTACATCTTCAGTAAAGCTTTCAACAGACTTACCAAATTCTTGAATATCTAACCTTGAACATAAGATGATATTCCACTGATTTCTTATTTGTGTAAATGTAAGCTGAGTCGTTTCATTTAAATTAATAATTTGGCATGTATAGAAACATAAAGATAAAAACGGTAAATGTAGAGCCCTTGCATGTTTAAAGCGTCCTAATCCTTCAACTTGATACTTTTGTCCTTTATAAAAAATTTCCCCCTCACATAAACATAAGGTTGACCAATAGTCTGAGACTCCCCACTGTAATGCAGAAGTATTAGAGATATTTTCTGGAATCTGAATAGTAAGATCACATCCCATTTCCGAGTCTAGTCGCTGAAGATGGATCTTTGGGATTTTCCACTCAATCAAATCTGTTTTATCAAACTGATATTGTTTTGAGTCAAACTGGCATTGCCGCCGAATAGAATAAGTTTTTAAATGTCCCACACTATGTTGGCTATTACTTACAAGTACAGTTGCAGTATCGATTGCCGAAGTCGTAATTGAGTGAGTATTATAGCAAAGAGGAATGCGCGGCTGTCCAACCATACTAATGTAATTAAAATAGCGCAGTGGAGCCGGTAGATTTGGAAGGATTAAGCCTTGATAAACAATTTTAAAGAAGCCGCGAGAAGGTTGATAGACCACCCCCTCTTTGGCATTAAGGCCCAGCTGCTGTAATTGATTAATTTGATTCATCAACATAGGCATACCGAACCTCTTCTATTTTATGTTTTTATTGTTTCGTTACTCTTACGTGCAAATAATGTCGTAACAAAACCAGATAGAGCATAGATTATTGAAACGGTCAAAATGCCCATTGGAATATTATAAGTGATTGCTGCAAAAATCAGTACTACTGGCAACATAACTACAAAAGGAACTCTTTTACGGTCCATTTGTTTGAAAGAGTAATATTTGATATTGGAGATCATGAGTAATCCCACAACAACCATAAGAACAGCATTAATGGTTTTAATCGCAATATCACGTAAATCAAAAATGAAAGGATAGTCGCGAGCAACCCACACTAATGAAATAATGATTATGGCAGCCAATGGACTAGCAATTCCGATAAAATAACGCTTATCAACCACACCAATTTGCACATTAAAACGTGCTAAACGGAAAGCTGCACATGCTGTATAAACAAAACAACATGCCAAACCAATACGACCTAAATCATGCAAACTCCAGCTATACATAAGCATTGCTGGAGCTACACCAAAAGCCAATAAGTCTGAAAGTGAGTCATATTGCTCGCCAAAAGCACTTTGTGCACCAATAGCTCGAGCAACTCGGCCATCTAAACCATCGAGTAAAGCTGCAATAAAGATGGCATAAATAGCTTGGGTGAAATCCCCATTCATACTCGCAATGATGGAATAGAAACCAGACAACAAAGCGGCTGTCGTAATTAAGTTAGGCCAAAGATAAATTCCTCGGCGCTTCACTTTTTGTCCTTCCGGATTATCTTCTTCTTCAACCACTTCGAATGTAATCCCATCAAATGAATGTTCATTATGAGTTAAATCTTGCTCTGGTTTAGGCGCATTTGTCATTATTTTCTATTCCAAACATGTGCATTGATTTAAGTTAACTGTTATTCACCTACTAACCAGCGAACAGCAGCATGGCCACCAATTTCTTGCATACGTAGATGCGGGAATAACCACTGTAGGGCTTGGTCGGCTTGTTCAGAGAACTGCCAAGGTGGATTAATCACCAATAGACCACAACCATTTAAGCCTACAGGTGTATCATCTGGCCATACACAGATTTCACAAACCAATTGACGGCGAATACCTGTTTTGAACATTTTCTTTTCAAAACGCTCAATCATCGCTCGGTCTTTAATTGGATACCAAACTGCAAAAACACCTGTTGGCCATTTTTTATAAGCTTGTTGTAAAAGTTCAACTAGTTGCGGAAAGTCTTTACGCTCTAATTCGTAAGGCGGATCAATCATGACCAAACCACGTTTTTCTTTCGGTGGAATAACGCCGAGCAAGCCTTCGTATGCATCACGCTCATGTAAACCTGCACGTTTATCATAAATGTTATGTCGCAATTGCTCAAAAACATCACGTTGCATTTCAAACACGGTTGCTTTATCAATCTCACGCATACCTTGCAAAGCAAACCATGGTGACCCCGGATAACTACCCTTACCTTCTTCAGAACGTAACTGTTCTACTAACTTCAAATATTGCTGGATTGCTTCAGGTGCCTGACGCTTTTCCATTTCAGATATCTGAACTAGTCGATGAATGCCTGTAAGAAACTCTCCAGATTTTTGTGAAGGTGCCAGAGATAAATTATATTTTCCTGCACCTCCATGCGTATCGATATAACGATAAGGTTTATCTTTAGCATTTAAACGGTTGAGAAGCTGTAGCAAAAGCACATGCTTCATAACATCTGCAAAGTTGCCCGCATGGAAATGGTGACGGTAATTCATGTTGACTTTAATTCCTCAATTCAACAAATAGTTTAACATGAAAAAAATATTCTTTCGTAAGGTTGTGATCATCTAAAATAGAGCAGCTTGATATTTTTACGATCTACTCGAGGTTATATGCTCTCTCACCTGCTTCCGGACTCATGGGATCTGGATCAAATTCTGGATGACTTAAATACGCATGGCTTTGCTATTATTAATCAAGCCTATTCGGATCAATATCGCGCGCAAGTCGCCAAAGAGTGTAGCCATCATATTGATGAATTTAGAGAAGCTGGTATTCAAAATGGTGTGGTGAGCAATATTCGTAGTGACCATATTCTCTGGATTAATGATGAGCTCCCTATTGCTCAACGACATGTTGAAACTTTAACTTCATTTTCGCAAAGTCTAAATCAAGCATTCTATTTAGGAATTAAAGAAGTTGAAGCTCATTTTGCCCGTTATAATTTGGGGGAGTTTTATGCTTTACACCGAGACAATCCTCAACAAAAAAATGATCGTATTATCTCAACCGTTTATTATTTACATGCAGAATGGCAAGAAGATTGGGGTGGTCAATTACGACTGCAAGATAAAAATGAGAAATGGCATATTGTTGACCCAGAACCCAATCGACTGGTGATATTTCAAAGCAACTTATTACATGAAGTATTAACTTCAAAGCAACAAAGGCTTTCGATTACAGCTTGGCTTCGTAGCGGAAATTCTATCTGGGTTTAAAAGCTACTCTTTAAATTTGGTAAATGAACCCGATATAAATGCTATTGATCAAGAAGGACTAGGGCGTATGTCTATTGAAAGTAAAACGATTGTGAACAGAATTGGTGAGACAGATCAACTTTATTTGACTGAAAATACGCCTGAACTTGCTTTGGAGCGTGCCGATTTACGCTTGCAACTTGTCATATTAAGTCATGTTCGCCAAGAGCAGCTTCATTTTTTACAAGAAGCGATTGTTTTACTTGAACAAGCTCGTATGGAATATGAAGAGATGCCATTGAGTTTATATCTGAATTTATCTTTGCAGTTGGCTAAGGCTTATATGCTTTATTTTGAATTAAATAAAGAAAAACGTTTTGCGTTGATTACTCAACAAATTTTGAAGCCATTAGCCCATTACGAACATGCAGATATATATTTCTTCTTGGCTTATGCATCAGCAGCGCGAGAAGAGTCAGCACTAACCAGACATTGGTTAACTAAATATTTATCAACAAGTACATGTGATCTAGAATTACCTCACGCACATCCTGTCTTTAATTCAGTTCGCCAAGAACCATGGTATAAAAATTTAGTAAAATCAAAAACGCACTAAATATTTAATTTGCATCGGCCTGTTCTATATCTTATGTAAAACAGGCCTTATTTTTAATTTATCTCTTTACACTATCTTCATGTAGTTGTTCATTCAGCTCATCAATAACCACAATCCATTCATCATCTTTTTCCCAATGGCTTTTTAAAAAATCGCTTTGGCCTTTTGACCAAAAAGAAGCTTCGTGTAGTTTCTGATCAGCCGGCAATTGATGTGTTTTGATAAAGTTTTCAATACTTGCTTCATCCGAATCTAAACCCAACTGATCAAATAAAAGTTCTAAAGTAGGTTGCTGCTCAAACATTGTTATTCTCCTATAACTTGTTTTAAATCATCTATTAACTACTCTAACAATAAAACCTTTTTATATGCATGATAATGTTTATATTTTCTTGTTGTTTTTTGTGTTTCGTTACGAATGATTGAATATAAAAAAGCACTCTAAAAAGAGTGCTTTTTTTAACTTATCAAAAAGATAAATTATTTCAACATGTCAGCAATCGCTGCACGTTCTTCTTCAAGCTCATTTAACGTAAAGTTAATACGTTCACGGCTGAATTCATCAATTTCTAAACCTTGAACGATTTTGTATTCTCCGTTCTCAGTTGTTACAGGGAAACCGAACATAACGCCTTCTGGAATACCATAAGAACCATCAGATGGAATACCCATAGTTACCCATTTGCCGTTTGTACCAAGTGCCCAGTCGCGCATATGATCAATTGCAGCGTTAGCAGCAGAAGCAGCAGAAGACAAACCACGTGCTTCGATAATCGCAGCACCACGTTTACCAACAGTTGGAAGGAACACATCTTTGTTCCATGCCGCATCGTTGATTTTGTCTTTTAAGCTTTCGCCATTTGCCGTTGCAAAACGGTAGTCAGCATACATTGTTGGAGAGTGGTTACCCCAAACTGTTAAGTGTTCGATATCAGCAACTGCAACACCAGCTTTTTGAGCAACTTGAGTCAGCGCACGGTTGTGATCAAGACGCAACATTGCAGTGAAGTTTTTCGCTGGAAGATCTGGAGCAGAGTTCATTGCGATGTAAGCATTTGTATTTGCAGGGTTACCTACAACTAATACTTTAACATCACGACTAGCAACTTCGTTTAATGCTTGACCTTGACCGATGAAAATTTCACCGTTAACTTTTAACAAGTCAGCACGTTCCATACCAGGACCACGTGGACGAGAACCTACCAATAAAGCGTAGTCAGCATCTTTAAATGCAACTTTCGGATCATCAGTCCCGATCATGCCAGCCAATAAAGGGAAAGCACAGTCATCAAGTTCCATCATTACGCCTTTAAGCGCTTGTTGTGCTTTTTCAACTGGAACTTCAAGCAATTGTAAAATAACAGGTTGATCTTTACCTAACATTTCACCGCTTGCGATACGGAATAATAAGCTGTAACCAATTTGACCTGCAGCGCCAGTCACGGCAACACGAACGGGTTGCTTCATGTAATTGTCTCCAATGAGTGTCCTTAATCAGGCTAAATAGGAATTCCATCTAACCAAATCATCATAAACGGCAAAGATTGTACTCTAAAGATGTGGCAGATGCATGTAAAAGCGACTCATTTTCACCAAAAGTCTGATAGAAAATACAAATTAATATTTACAAAAAGATTCAATGCATGGTCAGCATTTTTTTACGAAATGATCGTCATCTTTAGTAACTACCTTTAATCGTGATTTCACCTGGGCAATTCGATACCACATGATTTGCACATTGTTTATATTGGCCTTTTACCGTGTAACACACCTTCACTTCAGTTAAAACAACATCTGAACGCGATAACTGACAACTTAAACGAATACCATTTTGAGGCAAACTCGGATTAAGACGAGTAAATTGCTGTTTTAAGGCTGACTGTTGAACTTCAACATTTGTTGAACTTGTAAGGCTAGCTGGAATTTTTAAACGTTCAGCAAAGTTAATGACTGTCCGGAAATATTGACTTGCATTCATAGGAACACACCCCCCTACACTTTTCCAAAGCTGCACACGGGCATTGTTGTCAGGCATGACCCGAGCTACGACTTTAGATTGTAATGGAGAGAGAGCGGCCGAACTTTCTGTTGAACAATCTGTTTGATTTGTTTCTGGCATGAGGCCTGTAATTGTCAATGAATATCCTTCAAGACATTTACGCTGTTTTTGTTTAGAGGGATCTAATGCACATGCGGCAGGTGTCATTTGTACATGCATAACATACCCCTGTAAATTAACAGGTTCGGCATGTAAAACGGAACTCATCAATCCCACCCCTGCACAGATAAGCCACCATGCAAGTTGCAAAATTGAACGAAGTTCCAAATATCTATATTTCATTTAATTAAAACTTGAATATGCCAATTAAAAGAAGATCCATCATCAACCACCTAAACTTAAGGCGATGTACGCATTGGAATGACTTTCATACGTTGTGATAGCGATTGAGCCCCTTGCCCTAATATTACACCGTAATGTGTTGCATTAGTCATGACATGCTTGACATAGTCTCTGGTTTCTAACAATGGAATTGTCTCTGTATATTGGTCAGCCGAAATTGTTTGAAAGTCCGGTTGCCAACGTCTTGCCCGATTAGGCCCAGCATTATAACCTGCCGTTGCCAAAACTGGATTATTGCTTAACTGCCCTTGAATCATCGACAAATAAAATGTTCCATATCGAATATTGGTATTCATTTCATTTAAGGCCGCTGGATTATAGGTTTCGCCCATTTGACGTGCAATCAACTTCGCCGTATCAGGCATAATTTGCATAAGACCGCCCGCTCCAACATGAGAACGTGCAGAAGTAACAAACCGACTTTCTTGTCGCATTAAACCATAAGCCCACGCTGGATCAATTCCTGCATTGTAACTATGACTTACAACATTAGTCTTATGAGGCGTCACATAGCGGTACGTATCATTATGTTTATTTGTTGTACGATCTGCAGCATAAATTGCACGGTCATACCACCCCATGTCATGAGCACGCTTTGCCGCAGCTAACAACACACCATCATCATGTTGAAGATAAGCTTGTCGAACTGCCCAGTTCCATTCTCGGTTGGTATAGGTTGGATTTGCATTAATACGTCTTAAAGTAAAAGCACGATTAAAGTGAACATTCTGATCTAAACGTCTTAAATCACTTGCTGTTGGCTGATCATCATAGGGTTGATGATTATAACGTTCACCCAAACGATCTTTTGCTAAAAGGTTGTGATAGTCATCACCACTTTCAGCTAATTTTTTATAAATACGTTGTGCAGTATTTTTCGAACTACTATCACCGCGCTGCTCTGTTGCACGAGCAAGCCAATATTGCCAGCGGTCTTCTTGTTTTTGTGTCACGGTCATACTATCAATGGCACGGATTAAACTTTCCCACGCACCAAATCGAATTGCCTGACGCGCATAAATTTCAGCTTCTTCAGGACTTAGAGGATAACCGTAACTTGCATCAAAATATTGAAGAACTTCACGATTGAAATTATTTTTCATGACCGTGGTGCCACCAATATAAGCCACGGTTCGATATAAATACTTTTGTATATTCTCTGGTGTACCTTGAGCGACACGTTGAACATTCGAAAAAGCATTGCTTAAGTCATTATTAGCCAAACGACCTAATGCAAAAATCAAATACGCATAATCTGTATCATTTGTTTTAGGCGCACTCCACAAATAATTGAGTGGATTAGCCTGAATTTGGTTAAGCTGCGCCAACGACAAATTCATTCCCAAAGTCTGTGCGGTAGCAAGGGCCTGCCCTGTTAAACCAGAACGTAACTGCACCCAAAGACGCTGTTGTTTATCTTGCTGACTCATTAATGGACTAGATAACATCAAGCGTCCTAAGCCCACACAAGATTCAGGTTGCGATTCGGTGGCTAACCATACATCTTTATATTCAGCAAAAACTAATGCATCACCAGTTTTCGCTCTCACCTGTGCCAATGCGCAATTTTCGGCCTGATCTGGATTAGTTACATAAGATAGTAAAGGTTGTGCAGATGCGAAGTCAGCTTGTTTAACTTTTTCTTCAACATAATCAGCTGCTAATTTCTCAGCCATTGCTGATTGAGGATAACGTTGGGCAAAACTTACAATCGAAGCTGAAGGTTGAAAGCCAAGATTGGTATTAAGTTTCCAATATTCTGGATAGTATCCCAATACATCATTTTGCATAGCAAGCTGATATTGGTCTAATAATGCTGTATTACCACTATTTGCAGCGTTTAATGCGTCATTAAACTGCTCTTCGGCAGCATAGGTAAATGAACAACCAAGTAAACACATAGCTCCTAACCAGCTACGATGCATATATTTATTTTTCATTACACGACTATGGATTGATGAGCTCTTTCTACTTGGTCTCATAAATGTGTTAAACCCTGACTATTCACCTTCAGAGCATAGTTTAATTAGTCTTCGTGCTTTCTTTTGTTGTGTTATGTAACTCTCTGATTCAACATCATTAAAATTTACATAATTTACTTCAAAAAAACTGTGTCATGTTCTCAAGGTTTACTGTTATCGGTTCGGTCCAAATACTGCTATAATGAATGGTTTGACCCACTTTGGGCAAATTTATTCTTTTTTAGATCGATCTGTTAGGAGCCTGCATGACGGTTCAAACCTTCATTCCCAATGGTGCCAAAGCTGCCTCAGAAAACACTGTTACCCAGCCAACGCACACCACTGATGTTTCAATAAAAAAACTTTATATTGAAACTCAAGGGTGTCAGATGAATGAGTATGACAGTCACCGTATGGCAGACCTTTTAGGGGACTCTCACGGTTACATTTTAACGAGCAACCCTAATGAAGCAGACATCCTGCTCATGAATACATGCTCTATCCGTGAAAAAGCACAGGAAAAAGTATTTAGTGAATTAGGGCGCTGGCGCAAACTAAAAGACAAAAATCCTGATCTTGTGATTGGTGTCGGTGGGTGTGTTGCCTCTCAAGAAGGCGACAATATTCAAAAACGTGCGCCTTACGTGGACATGATTTTTGGCCCTCAAACATTACACCGTTTACCGCAAATGCTTGATCAACATAATGCTCAAGTAGAAAAACCTAAAAAAGATAAAATCAAACTGGTTGATATTTCTTTCCCAGATATTGAAAAGTTCGACTTTTTACCAGAACCACGTGTAGAAGGCTTTAAAGCATTTGTTTCTATTATGGAAGGCTGTTCTAAATACTGTTCTTTCTGTGTAGTTCCATATACACGCGGTGAAGAAGTTTCTCGACCTTTAGATGATGTACTTGCTGAAATTGCAGGGCTTGCTGAAAAAGGTGTCCGTGAAATTTCACTTCTTGGACAAAATGTAAATGGTTACCGCGGGGAAACCTTTGAAGGTGGCATCTGTACCTTCCCTGAATTGTTACGACTCGTTGCAGAAATTCCGGGTATTGGACGCTTACGTTATACAACATCGCACCCACTTGAGTTCTCTGATGAGCTTATTCAGTGTTATGAAGATTTACCTCAAATGGTGTCACATTTACACTTGCCGGTACAAAGTGGTTCGAATGATGTTTTAAAAGCAATGAAGCGAAATCACACGATTGATGTCTATATCGATAAAATTGCGAAGCTACGCAAAATTCGTCCAGATATGCATTTATCAAGTGACTTTATTATTGGCTTCCCTGGTGAAACCGATGAAAATTTCGCAGAAACATTGCAATTTATCAAAGATTTAGACTTCGATCATTCGTATAGTTTTGTTTATTCAAAACGCCCAGGCACACCAGCATCAGACTTGCCAGACACCACACCTGAGCAAGTTAAAAAAGAACGTTTAGCTCAAGTTCAAAAAGTAATTAAGCAGTCTAGTATTGAAAAAACAGATGCCATGTTAGGTAAAATTGAACGTGTACTTATTGAAAAAGTATCTGATCAAGACCCTAATATTTTAATTGGTACTGCTGACAATACACGTCTGGTCACTTTCGTTGGTGATGCGACTTGGGTTGGTCGTTTTGCAGAGATCGAGATTACTGAAATTAAAACTTTAAATTTTGTTTACGGTGAGCTCTTGAATCTTGAACCTGACGTGGCGTAATGTAGAGGTATTCTAAAGTCTACTGAAAGGTTTTCTCTTGACTGCAGCGATTCGACGTACCGTAACATTTCCTGAAATTTCAATGGAACGTTTAAAGAGCATTCTGGGTGCCTATAATGGGCACCTGAAGCAAATTGAACAGCGTTTAGATGTCAAAATTACTCATCGTGGAGATGTTTTTCACATAGATGGTGAAATTGATGCTGTTGGGAGAGCCGAAGCATTATTGCAACGACTCTACGAAGAGTCTGAGCTATCCCAGCAAATCAGTGCCGATCTATTACACCTCCTCATTCAATCTTCACAAACTGAACGCAATTTCGAGTTGGTTGGTGACGAAATGGATGAAAATGATGCGCCGCTCGATGTCTACTTCCAGACACGAAAAGGCCGCATTAATCCACGTGGTGCCAATCAAAAACGTTATGTACAACGTATTTTACAAAGCGATATTTCTTTTGGTGTAGGCCCTGCTGGTACAGGTAAAACCTATTTAGCAGTTGCCGCCGCCGTAGATATGCTAGAACGTAACGAAATCCAGCGGATTTTACTTGTACGTCCTGCTGTAGAAGCTGGAGAAAAGCTAGGTTTCTTACCTGGTGATTTAACCCAGAAAATTGACCCATATCTACGCCCTCTTTACGATGCCCTTTACGAAATGCTTGGCTTTGAAAAAGTTGCCAAGTTAATTGAGCGTCAAGTAATTGAAGTTGCGCCTCTTGCATATATGCGTGGTCGCACACTTAACCATTCATTTGTAATTTTGGATGAAGCTCAAAACACAACACCTGAACAAATGAAAATGTTCTTGACCCGTTTAGGTTTCGGCTCTCGTGCAGTAATTACAGGTGACATTACTCAAGTCGATTTACCTAAAGGTCAACAATCTGGTCTGGCACACGCACTTCGTGTACTTGAGAATATTACCGAAATTCATATTACCCGTTTCCATTCCCGCGATGTTGTACGTCATCAGCTGGTTCAAAAAATTGTTGAAGCGTATGAAGGTTGGGATGGAGAACAACATCGTCTTAATGCTGAAGCACGTGCTGAACGCAAAGCACGTCAAGAAGCGTTAATGACTGAAAACGATACAGCAGCAGACTTGCAACATCAGGATGCTTAAGGATTCATTTTGAAAATCAGTTTAAGTTTACAACAAGACCTTCAATTACCTGAGTTAGAGCTCAAACGAGCTCAACTCAAAAAAATTATTGAGACAACTTTACGCCACGTTGGTTATAAAGAAGATTGTGAAATTGGCGTTGCTTGTGTCGATTTAGCAGAAAGCCAACAACTTAATCTGCAATATCGAGAGAAAGATAAACCAACCAATGTTTTATCTTTTCCAAGTGATATTCCTGAAGAAGTTTTACCAATGCTCGATGCCTTTCCTCTGGGTGACTTAGTTATTTGTATTCCAGTTGTATTGCAAGAAGCGGTTGAACAAAAGAAAACAGCTCAAGAACACTTTGCACATTTATTAGTACATGGTGTTTTGCATTTACTCGGTTATGACCACGAAACTAGTGACGAAGAAGCTGAAGAAATGGAAGGGCTTGAAGTTGAAATTCTAGCAAAACTGAATATAGACAATCCCTACCAAGAACAGATCTAATCATTATTGATTAGATGAAAAACATAGTCTGCCTTCAGGTGAGATGTTGTTTAATGAACTAAAATCAATGTGGATAAGCCAAAACTTATCCACATTTTTTATTAATGCACTTCAAATTCTGCTTGAGCCGGATCGAAACGCCAAGTACGTACAATACGCAATTCAGAAATATCTTTCATATTGGTATCAAAATGTCCAAATGGTGCGCCGCGACGTACTGAAGACTTTGCAGCTTCATCTAATACCGAATGTCCTGAGCTCTCAAGCAACCGAATTGCACGAATCCCTCCTTGTGCATTTAAAATAACCATTAAACGGACTTCGCCTTTCAACTGTTGAAGTTTGGCTTCTTCTGGATAATAGCGATTACCATACAACTCCACTTTCTCACGGAATTTATCTAGATAAGCAGCCGAGGCATCTTTTTTCGCCTGAACGCCATCTACTGTTTTTATTTTTTGCTGACGGCTGAAATCTTGTCTACGTTGTAAATATTGTGCTTCGAGACTTGCAACCATCGCAGCTTTTGCCTGAAATTGACTTTGTAATTGTTCTAATTCTTTTTTCCTTTGACTGGCGTCAGCTTGTTTTTGCCAACTCAAAACTGTCATTAAGACTTTTTCTTCAAATTTAAGCTCTCTTTGTTGCTGAACCTTTTGCAAAGTTTCTAACTGCGCATCTCCAGTTGAAGCATCATTAGACATGGGATTTGGAGTATCACTAGAGGTACGGTGAGCTTCACGAAATGCGCCTGAACCTTGCTGGTCTGCTTGCGCCAAAAAGTCTGCCTGCTGCACTGGCTCATTGCTTGATCGAATTGAAATTGCAATTTCTTTAGTAGATTGCTCTGATGAGCTAGGCATCGCAAAGTGAATGAGCAACACAAAAATATGCAGTAAGACTGCCAATATTGTCGCAGCAATAAAGACTCGGTCTTGCCACCAATGATAAAAAGGCTCTATGGATAGACTTCTTTTATTCAACATAATTTTAAAAGCATGTAAATGCCTTTTCCCCACGGTTTAATACCGAATAAAATATAAACTGATATTCAAATCTGGATAAAAGTGTGATTCACTTCAAACATAGAGTTTTATCCATTTTCATTTTGTCAAAATGTATCAATTAAATTTGTTACACTGCAATATCAAAACTCGTTTTTTATCATAATAAAGATTGTGTTGGTTCTTAAGTAAATTATCTTCTGGAAGTTCTTTTATGCAAACGCTATTTTCCTCATTAGTCAGACGCCTTCAAAAAGTCTACCAAAAAGCAGAAGCATTCATTGAAGAAGAAAGAGATTTTACGCTATCACAAACCTTTCTGAATGCGACTTTACAGCGTTATGTCACCAATAATGTTGAATTTTTAGATGACCTCCATGCTGATCTTTATCATGACTGGTTAAGATTATATGCAACCATGCATGTAAAAGGCCTAGAGACGACATTATCTGTTGATTTAAAACTGATTCAGATGGAATTTAATAAAGAACAACAGCTTTTAGTTTTTGAACAAATTAGTAATACACAAATTATTGAAGCAAAATATAAAAACTTTTGGCAGAAGATTGCCGTAAAAGCCGCAGTTTTTTACTACCATAAAATTTTGAAAAAAGACCCTTTAGGAATGATTCTTGAACGTTTTAATGTAGCAGAAGAACGTGATGAACTCATATTTCTTGATCTCAACCGCTGGTTTGGTAAAAAAGCCAGTATCATCGAGACACTAGGTAAAGTGCATGTAAATTACGCACGAGTTCGTGAGGCTGAGTTAGTCGTATTTGGAAATGTTAATTTAGCCGCCCTGCTTTACCGTGATCAGGACGATGATTATGAAGACGAATTAGAAGATTCTGAAATCACACCAATCCAGCAAAAAGATGTATAAAGCTGTGATAAATAAAAATGAATTAACTGCCAAAAAACACAAATAGATTACACATTTAGCATAAATCCTGATTTTTTCTCCATGATCAACAGGCATAATATGTTTAAGTTATAGATGCATCAGCACTGACTTTTCAGTCTGTACAAGGATATTTACTTATGGCAACAAAATTTCTGAAATCATTTGGCATCGCAACAGGTATTTCAACAACTTTGCTTTTTGCAGGCTTCTCAAGTCATGCACTTGCCATGAGCCCATTTCAGGCAAATTATCAATTTACTTATAATAATAAAGGTATGGGTTCGGCGACACGTGCCTTAAGCCAACAAGGTAATAATTGGACTTATAATTTCACTGCAAAAGCAGGTGGAATTGCTTCTGCAAGTGAAACAAGTAAATTTAGTTTTGCTAATGGTAAAATTGGATCTCAAAGTTTTAGCCGTACCAGCAAAATTTTGATTCATAACAACACCATGAATATTAACTTTAATCCAAACAGCAAAACTATTTCTACCAAGAAAGATGATAAAGCTCGTTCATTCGCTTGGCAGGCTGGCGTACTTGACGAGTTAAATGCAGAATTACAACTTCGTGAAGACCTAAAAAATGGTTCACTTAAAACCTCTTATCCACTTGCAGATGCAAAAGAAGTTGAAAATCGTCGCTTTGTAAAACAAGGCAATGAAAAAATTAAAACATCTTATGGAACATTCGATACCATTAAAGTCGTTTTACAACACAGCAAGCCTGAACGCAGTACAGTCTTTTGGTTAGCCCCAAAACTAGATTATTTACCAGTTAAAGTCAGCCATATTGATGGTAAAACTTCTTATGGCCTGTTATTAACAAGTTATACAGGTAAGACGAATTAAAGCTTGCATTTTTTCGGATGCTTTTTAAAATACGCATTTGCTTTAAAAGCATCCGTCTAGAGGATTCTCCCGTGCACGCACTAGAACAGAAAATCTTAACAGAAGGTATCGTTCTATCTGATCAAGTCTTGAAAGTCGACGCTTTCTTAAACCACCAAATTGATCCTGTACTCATGCAGCAGATTGGTAAAGAATTTGCCGCTCGCTTTAAAGATGCAGGGATTACCAAGATTATTACCATTGAAGCATCAGGTATTGCACCTGCAATCATGGCAGGTTTGGAACTTGGTGTACCTGTAATTTTCGCTCGTAAATATCAGTCATTGACGTTAAAAGATGACTTATATCGCTCTAAAGTATTTAGTTTTACTAAACAAACTGAAAGCACAATTGCGATTTCAAACAAACACCTTCATTCAACTGATAAAGCATTAGTTATTGATGACTTCTTGGCGAATGGTCAAGCAGCATTAGGACTAATTGATTTAATTCACCAAGCCAATGCAGAAGTTGTTGGCGTAGGTATTGTGATTGAAAAATCATTCCAATCAGGTCGTGATTTATTGCTTGAAAAAGGCTACCGAGTTGAGTCATTAGCACGTGTTCTTTCTCTTACAGATGGCAAAGTTACCTTTGTAAAAGAATAAATTGTACAAATGAAAAAGAGCGGATATCCGCTCTTTTTTTATTTGTTTTAAAGGACCCCTGAAAGCTTCTTAACAACCTCACCTAGACGCTTACCTTGTGCTTCACACAAAATCTTTTCATCCTGACTTAAGTTCTGGTCATGGCGGGGTCCGCTTACATGAGTTGCCCCATACGGTGTTCCACCTGTTTTAGTATTAGATAAAGCCGGAATTGCATTTGGTAATCCCAAAATCATCATCCCGTGATGAAATAACGGCGGCAGCATCGTGAGTAACGTGCTCTCCTGCCCACCATGCATCGATCCAGAAGAAGTAAAAACACAAGCAGGTTTATTATGTAATGCTCCATTGAGCCAAAGACTAGTCGTTTGGTCCCAAAAATATTTCATTTCACTTGCCATATTGCCGAAGCGAGTTGGAGAGCCTAATGCCAGACCTGCACAATTCGCTAAATCATCTAACGTACAGTAGATATCACCTTCTGCCGGAATGCTTGGCTCAGCTATTGTGACGACTGGAGCAATATTTGGCACTGTCCGAATTTTCACTGACATACCCGCAGACTCAACACCATTGGCAATTAAATGTGCCATTTCTTTTGTAGAGCCATATTTACTGTAATAGAGTACAAGAATGTAAGGTTGCATCGGTTTCATAAATTTTGTTAAAAAGAACACTATACGGTATTTTTTATTTTTTTGGCGAAACCAATCTTATGAAATTCTAGAGGTGATTGATTGTGTAGCATGAAAGGTAACACGAGTAAATTTTCTCAAATTCGTTGGTAAAAGGTTTATCGACTTTTGATGAATTCTATGTCCAGACAACAGAAAGCCAACTTTTTTGAAAAAGATTAGGTCTACAATTTTTTCTATAGCGCATAGTAAACTTACAGAACGACCTTAATTCGATAAGTTATTATTTTGCTTTAATCTATGATTTGAGTTCTTAAGCTCATACTTTGATAAGCTATTAATCGCCCAACATGATGATTAAAAAAATCGGGATAGACGACGCATGTTACAACGTTTTTTAAGTAAGCTTCCTTTTTATAATAAAACCTGGTTTCAGTTCGTTTTATATGTATTTAAACGTTTTGAAGCTGATCGGTGCCGTGAACAAGCTGGCTCTCTCACTTACACAACTCTATTCGCTGTTGTGCCGATGTTAACGGTTTTTTTAGTAATTATTTCTTCAATTAAAGCGTTAGAACCTGCAAGACAACAGCTCCAACATTTGATCTATAGTAATTTTTTACCCAAGAGTACTATCGCATTTGATAAAGCCCTAAATGCTTTTACAGAAAAATCGAGCAACTTAACTGTTATTGGTGTGCTGTTTTTATTCATCACAACCGTCTTAATGCTCACGTCGATTGAAACAGTCTTTAATCGTATTTGGCGTGTAAAAGAAACTCGTAGTGGCATTATGGGTTTCATGCGTTATTGGACGATCATCTCTTTAGGCCCGATTATCTTAGGAAGCGCATTCGTCATTTCCTCGACGGTCGCTTCCATGAACATTCTCAGCAATAATTTTGCAGGATATCAACTTGATGGAGCTTTCATACTCTGGCTTATTTCTTTTCTATTAACCATTGTTGGCTTTTTTATTTTGTACTGGACTATTCCGAACCGAACAGTTCCAGTTTATGCAGCCGGTATAGCGGCCTGCTTAAGTGCTGCACTTTTTGAAATACTCAAAAACTTATTTAGCTTTGTGATGTCAAATTTCACCAGTTATGAACTTATCTATGGTGCATTTGCAGCAGTACCAATTTTCCTACTATGGATCTTTCTCTCATGGAATATTATTTTACTGGGGGTAGAGGTAAGTTTTGCTTTAACTGCTTTTCACTCAGGTAAAGAGCAAAAACGACACCCTGTTCTCATGTTACTAGATATTCTTGAGTTGTTTTATAAAAAGCAAAAACTGGGTGAAAGTGTGAGTGATAAAGAAGCCCTAGAAATTTTAGGCCGAGGAGAAGTTGGACGCTGGCCCTCTTATGTACTTCTACTTGAAGAGCAAAATTTGATTAAGCGTACAGATAAAGATGAATATGTTTTAGTTCGTAATTTGTCTCAAGTCGACTTCTGGAGCTTTTTTACTGCTCTTCCATATCCACTCCCTTTACGCCAAGATGTCCAAAATGTGCATGATGACGATGAATGGATGGAAAAAATTGGTCCAGCTTTAGTTGAGTCTAATGACTATCTAGCTGCAAAACTTTCTATTCCCCTCTCCACAATTCTTGAAGAGAAATAAGTAGGTAGCAACTTCTCATTTAATTATCTGTATTCTAATTCTTAGCTCACAAAAAACCCTATTATTGAAAAATAATAGGGTTAAAAATATCTAGCAGCGTAAATGGGATTACGCTTTTACAAAAGTTTCCCACGCAAAATCTTGCGTTGCACCCTTTAATGTCATTTTCAACTGATCACCCGAGTGTAATGGTCCAACACCCGCAGGTGAGCCTGTCATAATCACATCACCCGGCTCTAATGAAAAAACCTGATTAATATCAGTTAACAGATCGCCTATAGTAAACATTAATAGTTCAGTATTCCCATCTTGACGTAACTCATCATTAATATGGAACGTGAATTTAGTTTCTTGCCAATTTGTAATTTCGCTCGTATCAACCCAGTCTGCCAAAACACAAGCACCATCAAAAGCTTTTGCACGCTCCCATGGGTGACCTTTAGTTTTCAGGTCATTCTGTAAATCACGCATTGTTAAATCAAGACCTAAAGTCACTGCCCCAATCGCTTTTAATGCTTTCTCAGGGTCAGTTTCACCTTTTAAAGGCTGATCAATACGTAAAACTAATTCACACTCAAAATGACAACTGCCCCAAGCTGGATTCCATGAAATACCGTCATTTAAACCAATCAAGCTACTAGGTGGTTTAATAAATAATATAGGTCTGTCAGGCATAGCATTATTTAATTCTTTGACATGATCGGCATAACTTCTGCCTACGCAAACGATTTTTGAAGGACGTGTATTCATGAGGCTTCCTTTGTTGTTGCGGCTAATAAGTCCAATAATTTATTTCTTAAATGTATTTTCAAATATTGTTTGATCTGAAACCTGTGCAAATGCTCGCTTTGGCACAATAATTACAGTTTTATTTTTTAGCTCAAGCATGTAAGTCAGCTTGCCTTTAGCAAAGGTTTGCACATCTGAATATTGCATCACTTGTTTACGACCGCTGGCATAAAGCTCAAAATAATCTTGATAGAGGTCGATGCCCTGCTCACTCTTTCCAAACTGGTAACGAACAAATTGACGTTTAAATAACATCGGTAAAAGCCAATAACGCATCAGCCCTTGCATCACCAGAAAAAAAATACCTAGCCCAACATAATATCGACCAACCCCAGAGAAACCTAAATAAAGTCCCCAAATAATAATTGCGATACTAATCGCAGGTGTTAGAAAACGGGTAAATTGTTTTTTCCCAAATGTCACTAATGAAAATCCATCTTGTGACTCTTCTAAATTCAAATAGTAACGTAAAGATAAAGCTGTTTTTTGCTCGGTCATTGCACTGCATCGATACTCAATAAATCGGAACTATTAGAGCATATTCATTTCAGCTTTAAAATGAATCAAAGGCTATTTTTTGTTTTGCTCAAAAGTAGCCTTAGTAGCGAGATTAAAAATATTTTTCGTTGCATATATGGAACGTAGATTCATATTTATTGGGGTTATTTCACTTTTTAAAATTTCTACAATAAGAGCATCACCTTCTTAGTGGAATGTCTCATGTCTTTTTTTGCAAAATTATTTGGCTTAAATCAAAAAGCAACTGTCTCAAAAGATGTGGTTATCCAAACCACTCAAGAGACAAATCTTCCCAATGAAACAAGCTTTTTAGAATTAATTAAAAAACGTCGTTCTATTTATTCAATAGGAAAAAACTTAAAACACTCTCCTACTGAAATTGAAAAACTAATTCAAGAGGCTGTAAAACATAGCCCATCTGCTTTTAACTCCCAATCTTCTCGCGTTGTAGTTTTATTTGATCAATCACACCAAAATTTCTGGAATATAGTTCTAGATGTATTAAAAACTATTATTCCGGCAGAAGCCCTAACTGGAACTGAACAGAAAATTCAAAGTTTTGCATCAGGCGCAGGTACAGTTTTATTTTTTGAAGATCAAGATGTGATTAAAGGTCTACAAGAGCAATTCGAGCTATATGCCGATAACTTTCCAATCTGGTCTGAGCATTCAACAGCAATTGCACAATTTGCAGTATGGAACGTCCTAGCTGAACAAGGCATTGGCGCTTCATTGCAACACTATAATCCAATCATTGATGAGAAAATTAATGCAGCTTTTAATATTCCTACTCACTGGAAATTAAGAGCTCAATTAGTATTTGGTTCAATCGAAGGCGAAGCAGGTGAAAAAGCTTTTATTGAAGATGAAAGCCGTTTTAAAACATTTGGTTAATCTTTTTCACCTTTATTCTTTTCAAAGCTGGTTTCTATGAACAACGGCTTTTAATAAAGATGATAAAAATCAGACACAAAAAAACCGCTATATAATAGCGGTTAATTCTTCAAGTGGTGCGCTCAGAGAGATTCGAACTCCCGACCCCTTAGTTCGTAGCCAAGTGCTCTATCCAGCTGAGCTATGAGCGCGTACTTGATGTTGCGCATTATACGCATTTTTCAAAGCTTAGGAAGCCTTTTTTCATCTTTCTGTCATTAACCGTCTAGTTCTTAGCCAGCACCCTATTTTACATAAAATAGTAGCTAAAATTATTGGTGTTTTTCTCACCTAAGATGTATTTGAAATATTTTTTTTCAAATAAGTTTTATAGGCTTTTTGAAGTATTTGGTCATATACCTAGAAGTTAAAGGCGACTATTTTAGTCAACATTATAGAAATAAAATATTTCTAGTTGAACTCTAACAATATAGGCCTAAGTAAAATTTATCTAATATAATGATTCAAATAAATGAAAATATAAGTAAAAATATAATTAATTAAAAAAATATTATATAAAAACTATTATTATTTTTACGTCTAAATTAAATGAATTATTATTTCTTTAAATATTATTTAATATCAAAAAATGTGACTAGAAATACACATTGACAGCTTTTGAGATCTAACCAATACTAAATTCCAATTATTGAGATACAAATCTCATTAATTATGTAGCGCAATAAATAATACTTACTTAAAAATACATAATTATATAGGAAATAGACCAACATGTTCTTACTAAAAACTCTTGTTTCTTCGATATCAAAAGTTACTCAAGACTTAGGTAATATTATATCGGTGAATACTAACGTAACTGGCGGCTCTTCAGTTGATGGTCACATATCAACCTCTGGCCTACTTTCAGACACTCTATCTACAGCAACAAATACGCTTACAACAACCACAACTGGCCTTGTTTCCGATGCTGTTGGTACTGTTACGGGTAGTATTGGTTCTACAAGTCCTGTAGACACTGTCACTAATATTATTGGCGGAGTAACTGGTGGTATTAGTGGTAATCCTCTTGAAACCGTAACCAATATCATTGGTGGCGTAACGGGTGGCATTGATCTTGGAACCTCACCAATCGCTCCTGTTATTGATGTTGTTCAAGGTGGTATCGATATTCTTCAAGGTGTAGAAAGCCTCAAAACTGAAATTATTAACACAGGTATTGAAACTGTAGCCGACGCTATTATCGGCATCCTTCCTCAAACTGAGCACCCAGTTTCTGAAATTGCTGACTTGGGTACATTAACTTTTGAAACTTCTCGCGACACAGTAAATGGCGCTCTTGAAGTTGTTTCTGATTTGGTTGGTGGCGACATCCAAGGTGCAACTGAATCTGCTACTGGTATTCTTGATACGCTTATCACCAACGGTACGACTGCTACAGGTATTGTGACTGGTGTTGTTGGTGGCGTAACTGGCGGTGTTGATGGTAACCCGCTTGAAGTGATTACCGACATTATCGGCGGCGTAACCGGCGGTGTTGACGGCAACCCACTTGAAGTAATTACTGACATTATCGGTGGTGTAACTGGTGGTATCGGTGGTGGCACATCCCCAATCTCTCCAGTTATTGATGTTGTTCAAGGTGGTATCGATATTCTTCAGGGCGTAGAAAGCTTAAAAACTGAAATTATTAATACAGGTATCGACACTGTTGCCGACACAATCATTAGCATCCTTCCACAAACTGAACATCCTGTTTCAGACCTAGCAGATCTTGGTACATTAACTTTCGAAACTTCTCGCGACACAGTAAACGGCGCTCTTGAAACTGTTTCTGATTTAGTCGGTGGCGATATTCAAGGCGCAACTGAATCTGCTACTGGCATTCTCGATACACTTATCACTAACGGTACAACCGCAACGGGAATTGTCAATAATATTATCGGCGGTGTAACCAGTGGTGATAGCCCTCTTGGCGTAGTAACCGATATTATTGGCGGGGTAACTGGTGGCGTTGGTGGTAATCCGCTTGAAGTGATCACTGACATTATTGGTGGCGTAACTGGCGGTGTTGACGGTAATCCACTTGAAGTGATCACTGATATCATCGGTGGCGTAACTGGTGGTGTGGACGGTAACCCACTTGAAGTGATTACTGACATTATCGGTGGCGTAACTGGCGGTATCGGTGGTGGAACGTCTCCAATCTCTCCAGTGATTGACGTAGTTCAAGGCGGTATTGATATTCTTCAAGGTGTCGAAAGCTTAAAAACTGAAATTATCAACACTGGTATTGACACAGTTGCTGACACAATTATCGGTATCCTTCCACAAGCAGAACATCCTGTTTCTGAAATTGCAGACCTCGGTACGTTAACTTTCGAGACTTCACGCGACACAGTAAATGGTGCTCTTGAAGTGGTTTCTGATTTAGTCGGTGGTGATATTCAAGGCGCAACTGAATCAGCAACTGGTATTCTTGATACGCTTATTACAAATGGTACGACTGCAACGGGCTTATTAACAGAAATCCTTGGCGGAGTGACAGGAACTATTGGTGGCGCAACTGGTAGCGTTGGTGGTGATAGCCCTCTTGGCGTAGTAACTGATCTTCTCGGTGGTTTAACTGGTGGAGTTACTGGCGGTGAGAGTCCTCTTGGTGTAGTAACTGACCTTCTGGGTGGCTTAACTGGTGGGGTTACTGGCGGTGTGGGTGGTGACAATCCAATTGGTATCGTAACAGATATCGTGGGCAGCTTAACTGGCGGTGTTACGGGTGGAAGTGGTTTAGATGTTATTTCTAATTTACTTGGTGGATTAACCGGGGGCAGCTTACTCGGTGGAGTAACTTCTACAGTATCTAGCGTAACAAATACAACGCATACTATCGTACCTTCATCATTACTTACTGATAACTTCCTAGAAAACTCTTTCAATACTGTTTAATATAATTAAACAAAAGAAAGCCACTTATAGTAAGTGGCTTTCTTTATTAATATATTTTTAAATATTAATTCATTTCTTGCCATCTATAATATTTCTTATGCGCCAACTCTAACATTGCATAATCATTAGGCGTATCACCATAAGCATAAATTGTAGGATATTGGCTTAAATCATATTTATTTTTTATTCTATTTACTTTTTCTAAATAACCACAATCACCATCAACAAAATGACCTGTTAAAATACCATTATGTATTTCAAGTTGATTGCATATAACATCTAAACCTAAAGAGTGGCACCAACTTTCTAAATAAACACCTAATGATGCAGATACAACAACAATCTGATCACCTTGCTCTTTATGCCAGAGAATACGCTCCAAAGCATTTTCACGAACACATTTAGGAAGTACTTTTTTTGCAAACTCTTGTCCCATATATTTTAGGGAATTCGCATCATAGCCTACATACCCTACCTGACAGAGCTTAGTCCGAATAGTTTTATCCGTTACCCAACCAAGTTTATAACCTGCTATATATGGCGCAAGTCGGATACCGCCGACTATTTGAGTTTTTCTATTCAACGAAAACTTAAGAAATAAGCTAAATGTGTCGTTGTGAGTGATCGTGCCATCAAAATCAAATAAAGCTAGATTCATTTATGATTATCTCTAATATAATTAAAAAGTTATAAATTTAGATTTTTTTAAAATTACTAAAAAACAAGCACAAAAAAACCGCTATAAAAGCGGTTAATTCTTCAAGTTGGTGCGCTCAGAGAGATTCGAACTCCCGACCCCTTAGTTCGTAGCCAAGTGCTCTATCCAGCTGAGCTATGAGCGCATTAAGTAATGGCGGTGAGAGAGGGATTCGAACCCTCGATACCAGTAATAGGTATGCTTCCTTAGCAGGGAAGTGATTTCAGCCACTCATCCACCTCACCGGAACGAGCCGCCATAATACAAACTAAAACCACATTGATCAAGTCATCATACTGAAATTTTCTTGTTTTTTAGTTCAATGAATTACTTTTTAAGCAATTTACTCATTATTTTCGTCTTTTTCGACCAAACGCTTGTTAAGATAGATATTATTTCTTCATCAAAATACTGTAGTGCATAACACATTATTGCAAACCTAAACGTGCAGTTCGGGTCTGCATGGCTTATGCTAAACTTATCTGCCAAGCGTGAAACCAAACGACATGACAAAAAACTGGGCTGACCCTGAAGCGAAAGCTGAAGCTGAACGTTATGACAATCCTATTCCAAGCCGTACTCTTATTTTAGATACATTGGAGCAGGTGCAAACACCACAATCTCATGCAGAGCTTGTCGATCATTTTAATATTCATGACCAAAAAAGTATCGAAGCGTTAAGTCATCGTTTAAGTGCTATGGTTCGTGATGGTCAAATCATGAAAGACGGTTTTAAATTTCAGTTGGTGGCAGATCAACCAACATATGAAGCAACTGTTTATATTAATAGTAAAGGTTTAGGTACAGCACATATTGATGGTCAAACTGACCTCTTACTTCCTGAACGTGAATTACGTTTAGTATTTAATGGCGACCGAGTTAGAGTGCGCCAGACTTCGGTAGACCGTAAAGGTAAACCTTGGGGTTTTATTACAGAAGTTTTACAACATCGCGTCAAACAGTTGATCGGTAAATTGTCAGTTCATGAGGGCGAATATTTTATTCAACCCAACAGTCCTAATCAGCACCAACCTATTCCTTTAGAAAAAGAACTCGTAAAACATGCTGAAGCAAATGTTGGCGATATGCTACGTGTTGCAATTGATAGTTATCCGACCCGCGAAGAGTTTTCAACGGCGCATATTATTCAGTCTATGGCCGATAAAGCTGATACAGAAATTATCATTCCACAAACTATTCTTGAATTTGGTTTGCCATATGAATTTCCAGATCAGGTATTAAAAGAAGCTGAAAGCTTTAAAGAGCCATCAGCTCAAGACCGTGAAGGCCGCATTGATTTAAGAGACTTGGCACTCGTTACAATTGATGGTGAAGATGCCCGCGATTTTGACGATGCAGTTTATGCAGAAAAACGTCCGGGTGGTGGTTACCGTGTTGTAGTGGCAATTGCCGACGTAAGTCATTATGTACGCTTAGACTCAGCACTCAATGAAGAAGCTGAGGAACGAGGTACTTCTGTATACTTCCCTCACTTTGTATTACCAATGCTACCAGAGGCATTGTCAAATGGTCTGTGCTCTCTGAATCCGCATGTAGACCGTTTATGTATGGTCTGTGACCTTAAACTATCGCGCACTGGACGTGTGACTGGATTTGAGTTTTATCCATCAGTCATGCACTCAAAAGCACGTTTGACCTATACTCAAGTAGCACAATATTTTGAAGGGGCAACAGACGCGATTCCAAAAGATCGTGATGTTCATAAATCCTTAAATACGCTTTTCCAGCTTTATCAAATTTTGAAAAACTTACGTGCTGACCGTCATGCAATGGAATTTGAAACCATTGAAACGTACATGACTTTTGATGAGCTAGGCGGGATTAAAGAAATTTTGCCACGTACACGTAATGAAGCTCATAAGCTGATTGAAGAATGTATGTTGCTTGCTAACGTAGCTGCAGCTGAATATGCGTTAGAAAATGATATTCCAATGTTGTATCGCGTACATGAAGCTCCTGAGTTTTCACGTATTCAGAAAGTAAAAGACTTTGTTAAATTACTTGGTCTACCCTTCCCTGACCAGCCAACTCAAGCAGATTATCAACGAGTAATTGAGGCAACTAAAGATCGTATTGATGCACCAAGCATTCATGCCGTGCTATTACGCTCAATGATGCAAGCTTATTATGGTGCAAAAAATGCGGGGCACTATGGTTTGGCTTATGAAGCCTATACGCATTTCACTTCGCCAATCCGTCGTTACCCAGATTTATTGTTACACCGCGCTATTAAGGCACACTTGAAACAAAAACCTTCTCCACTTTCTGGCGCTGCGCTAGATGACGCTGGTGAACATTTCTCTAAAACTGAACGCCGTGCAGATGAAGCATCTCGTAGTGTAACGACTTGGTTGAAATGTCACTATATGCAACAGCATTTAGGCGAGGAATTCATTGGTATTGTGAGTGCCGTAACTGAATTTGGTTTGTTCGTGACACTGAAAGACTTATATGTCGATGGCATGATTCATATTAGCCAACTCGGTGATGACTTCTTTATTTATGACCAAGCGAGTCAAAATCTTGTAGGCCAAAATAGAGGTCAAGTTTTTGGTTTAGGCGATGAAGTTAAAATTCAGGTTGCTGGCGTAAATCTTGAAGAACGTAAAATTGACTTCCAGCTTCTTCAACAAGTCACACATGCAGGACGAGTAGTTCGTAGCCGAGCTCCACGCACAACCAAAACATCTTCACAAGCAACTGAAGAAGTTTTCAGCAAACCGACTGTCAGTACTGATGGAGAAAGACCTGTTCACAAAAAGAAAGAAAAAGCCAAGCCTAGTTCTTATACTAAAAAGCCTGGTAAAAAAACTTCTGCAAAAGCTGAAAGTAAACCAGAAAAAGTAAAGAAAAAGTCTAAGCCTAAAAAGAAAAAAGCGAATGCAAAATCAAAGGCTGAATAATTAAACAATAGATGTTGCCAGCCTAGAAATAAGCTCCGATTTGGAGCTTATTTCTTTTTAAAAAGCTTATTTTGCAAATTAAACTTGATTTCCTACCTGACAGGACCTACATCTAATACCATGTTTAAAAAATAATGTGGCTAGCAGCAATGACTTTTCAACAAGCGACCTTACCAACTCCGCGTTTTGATCAAATTGAATTAGAAAATTTAAAAGAAGACATCCAACAAGCGATTCAAGCAGGTCAAGAATTTTTAAATACGCTTACAGTTGTACCTAGCGATACCGCTCAACAACTTGCCGTACTTGAACAAGTCGATACACTTGAAAACAACCTCAGTGAATCATGGGGTGTTTTATCGCATTTAAACGCGGTGATGAACAATGCTGAAACCAGAGAAGTCTATCAATCGTTATTACCAGCTTTGAGCGAATACTATACTCAGCTTGGTCAACACACGGCGCTCTATCAAACGTATCAACATATCCATGATGGTCAGGGCTATACGTCTCTTAGTCCAGCCCAACAAAGTGCTATTCGCCTTGCTTTACGTGATTTTAAACTTTCAGGTGTGGCTTTAGAGGGCGAAGAGAAAAAACGTTATGCAGAGATTTCTGCACGTTTGTCACAAATTTCTTCTGATTTTTCTAATCATGTACTTGATGCAACACAAGCTTATTTTAAACCCCTTACAGAAGCTGAGCTAAAAGGTCTTCCAGAAAGTAATGTTGAGTTGTTGAAACAGTACGGTAAACAGCGTGAATTAGATCAAGCAGTAGCGACACTCGACTTTCCTGCTTACTTTGCCATTATGACCTATGCAGATGATCGAGCATTACGTGAAGAGCTTTACAGAGCGTATGTGACTCGTGCTTCTGATCAATCTGAGCAAGCTGAATTTGATAACAGTAAAATTATGGAAGAAATTTTGAGTCTTCGTCAAGAAATGGCGAAGCTACTCGGTTTCAATAACTATGCTGAATATTCTCTTGCAAGCAAGATGGCGCCAGATGTAAAAACAGTACATGAGTTTTTGGTTGATCTAGCCGAACATGCACGTGCCCCTGCTCTCCAAGAAGTTGCTGAACTTCGGGATATTGCCAAACAAGATGGTGTCGATGAACTTCAACCTTGGGATACCACTTATTATTCTGAAAAGCTTAAACAACAACAGTTCAACTTATCTCAAGAAGCGTTAAAACCTTACTTCCCTGCGCCTAAAGTCATTCAAGGATTATTCCAGATCGTACAGCGCTTATATGGTATTAACATCATTGAGCGACAAGCACCTGTCTGGCACCCAGATGCACGTTATTTTGAGTTAGAAGACCAAGGCCAAGTAATTGGTGGATTCTTCTTTGACATCTATGCACGTACGGGCAAACGTGGTGGTGCATGGATGAATGGTTTCCGCTCACGCATGCAAACTCTTCACGGTCTGCAAAAACCAATTTGCTACATGGTATGTAACTTTACACCTCCAGTAGGTGATCAGCCTGCTTTACTAACTCATGATGAAGTCATCACCTTATTCCATGAGTTTGGACATGGTCTACATCACATGCTAACCGAAGTAGATAACATTTCGGTTGCAGGTACTCATGGTGTTGCTTGGGATGCGGTAGAACTTCCAAGTCAGTTCATGGAATTCTGGTCTTGGGATAAAGAAAGTCTAGATGTATTAAGTGAGCACATTGAGAGTAAACAGACCTTACCGCAAGAATTACTCGATGCTTTATTAAATGCCCGCTTCTTCCAATCTGGCATGCAGACTTTACGTCAACTTGAATTTGCCTTGTTTGATTTAACAATTCACACCAAAACACCAGCACTGAACAGTGAGCAAATTCAGCAGACTTTAAATGAAATACGTAGCCAATATGCTGTCGTTCCTACTGTCGGATACAACCGTTTCCAACATAGCTTCAGCCATATTTTTGCTGGTGGTTATGCGGCTGGTTATTACTCTTACAAATGGGCAGAAGTGTTAGCTAGCGATGCATTTGACCGTTTTGAACATGAAGGCATTTTCAATACTCAAACGGGTAAAGAATTCCGTCAGGCGATTTTAGCTGTAGGCGGAAAAGACACTGCGCTTGAAGCATTTGTTAATTTCCGTGGCCGTGAACCTAAAATTGATGCATTGTTACGTCATCAAGGTTGGACGAATGACAGCAAAACCGCTTAAACTATGGGCCTAAATTGATCGTGTGGTTAGGGTGATAAAGATGAAAAAACGTTTCATTGCTGGGGCTAAATGTCCAAAATGTGAAGCAACAGATCGGATTGTCATGCTAACCACCGCTGAAGACGAATGGATTGAATGTATCGAATGCGGTTATAGCGAAAATCGTCCGACTCATATTGATGAGCCTGAAGCACCTGCTGTACCTGATGAAATTGGAGTAATACAGTTCAAGCCTCGTCGTCCTGACTAAAGGTCTTAGAGATGCCACTACAAAGAAAACAAAACTCAAAACTATTGTGGATTTTAATTGGGGGCTTAAGCATTCTCGTAGTGCTTTTTTTCGCTGCACAATGGTTTTTCAAAAAAACCGAGTCATCCACACCAATGGTTGATCCTCATCCTGTTTCGACACCTGCGCCCGCTAAAACCACTGATCCATCATCAGGTTCTGAACCGATAACAGAGGCTGCGAGTTCACAACAACTGGTGAATGAAGATGTGCTTAAACAGCCTGTACCTGCTCAAGAATCTTTAGCTAAAGAAGAAGTGTCTAAACTCGATGACATCCACCGTCAGTTGCAAGATCAAGAAAGTTCATTAAAAGCTCAGCATGCAGATGCAGATCAATTAACGAAACTCAAAGAAGAACAAGTTAAATTGCTTGAAGCTCAGCTCAAACAGCAATAGTTTTTCAATGGGAACTTAAAAAGCTAAAGTTATTCATCTTTAGCTTTTTTATTCTAATTAAAATAATTCCAGTCATCTTTTTCCTAAATTTACTAAAGTCTCTTACTAAAAAAGCCCTTCATTTAGGAGGGCTTTTTTGTATAACAGATATTTTAATTTAAGCTATTTATACCAATCGAATAACTTGAACACATACGGTACATAAGTAACCAATACCAATGATGAGAACAAGACAATAATTGGTAATAACCAACGCTCATAACGGTAGTAGAAGCTTGTATATTTCTCTTTCGCTTCCGCATCCGCCGCATTAACTTCATCATCTCCGACGGACAACCGCGTGAGTAGATGGTTCAAGGCTACTGGCGGCGTTACATAACCAAACTCGAATGCAACTAATACAATCATCCAGAAGTGAATTGGATGAATACCATTTTCGTATGCCACAGGCGCAATAGTTGCAGCAACTAAAATTACAGCACCAAATGGATCTGTACACATACCAATAATGGCAAGCAATAGTGCAATACATGCCAGTGATATATAAATACTGCCTAAATGAGTCGGTAACAATTCAACCACTTCAGAGCGTTCAATTAAACCACCTACACTTGCAGACAATGCCATCAAGATAATTAGTGCACCAATATGGCCGACAGTTTCTGAGGTCGCAAAACGAAGTGCTCCACCAAAACCAAGACGGTATTGAGAACTATGCGGATCATGTGACTGCAAGAATGGGGATTTTTGTTCATGTTCACGAACAATTGCTTCATGAATATTGATTGCAGGAGCTTCTTTTGTAGACACCAATTTGTCATACAAGATCATTGCGATCAGGACTAATGGCAAAATTACTGGTGCAGTAAATTCATTCATTCCTGTGTCTAGTGCATATTTATAGATCGCAAGAACAACAACAGTAATCAGAATGTATGGGATCACTGGTACAAAGGCACGTAACATACCCGGAATCGCTACTTTTGGTGAATTCACGCGGAATTTTTCTTCAGCCAATAGTAATGAGACACCCAAGAAGATAAATGCTGTTAGCCAAAATACATAAATACCATGGCCAAACAACTCATCGGACGTTACATGTCGGCTATCAAGCATGGCAATTAAAACGACCAATAGACATGGACGTACAACTACCCCTAAAGAACCTGACATTGCAGACACAGCCAAAGCATATTGACGGCGAGCACCTGCATTCCAAACTTCTTTATAAATAATTGCACCGGCTGCAATAACGAAGATACCTGATGCGCCGGTATAAGCCGTTGGTACAGCAGCAGCAATTAGAATTAACCATGTTAGGGTTTCTGGTGCCAAATTCCATGGACGAAGCACATTAAGGAATAAATCCATAACACGTGTTTGAGTTAGAAGCATACCTGCCCAAATAAACAAGGCAAGGTTTAGGAAAATACCTGAAAACTCAACCAATAAACCAAGGTAAATCCCTTGCCCCATTGGATAATCCATAAAGAATGTAAATACGATACCCGTAATCAAAGCCATGTAAGCATATAAAGGCACACTTAAAAGGGCTAAACCAATATTACCGCCTTCGCGTTTTGGTGGAGGTGAAACAAATAATTGATAAAGACTAATTAAGGTCAGAACAACAAATAGAATCATCCATATCCAGTAAATAGTTACTGTTTCATAGGTAGGTATTACCCCAGAATTAATAACTGAACGATACTGGCTGATTACAGAGGTACTGAGTAAGGCATTACCAATCACCATAAAGATGGAATAGACTTTGTAATCTATTTTTGTTGCCGGATTACGTAAGCCAATATGGTGAAATTTTAACGATGCCGTAATCGCAGAAATCAGAACCATAAAGATAAGTAAAATGGCACGATTCTCTGTACCAAATTTAAAAATACCAAAGAAACCTGTTTCGACAGCACGGTAAGTACGCACCCCTGGGTTAGCTTCGATATATTTAATTGTCTTGTCATAGGCCTGATATTTCTCGTCACATTGTTGCTGCGCGGCAAGTAGCGATGCACGGACATCACTTTCCGATGCTGCACCAAAGAAACTCGAGAAATCATCAGATGCATTCGCTTTCATTTGTTCTTTTACTTGGGCATCGATATTTGGATGTCGATCACAAGTCGGCTTTTCAGGTTCAGCACGCAAAAATGAATATTGCATGCCTATAGCAGGGTCACCATAAAGACGTTCCCCGATACGTAATAATTGTCCGTGGATCATTTCCCCGGTACCAATTATTAAAGTCATTAATAGCAGAGTGAGGATAACGAATGTTGAGATCCATTCGTTCCAGATATAACCCAGCAGACCTAATCCAGATCTTTTTTCTTGATATTCTTGCATAAATATTCCAATTTTGTTCTCTCAAGTCCCTAAAAAATAAAGACTTGAGTCATGCAATTTTCTTGGTCAGGGGTTAAATCCATACCCCTTCTACCAATCCCTTTATTCAACGATCAAATTTGCATCAAACTTTATTAATAAAGAATGACTAAAATCACTTTTTTAACAGTTCGTATTGTCAATATTTCTTTTTTAATCTCTGTACCAGCCAATAGCACCCACCAAAGATTGCGCCACCAATCGCACCATAGAGATGAGCTTCAGTTAAAACAGGGCTTCCTATTAACTGAGCCGTTCCTGTTTGCCCAAAAGTATTTTCCCATATCAGTTTTGCAATAATTAATCCTAGAACCAGAAAAGCAAAATTCCGTTCTTTACGATATTGCAAATAAACTAAAGCAACTGCTGTATAGAGCCCATGTAAAACGCCTGACAAACCAGCATATGCTTCGATATAAGGTAAATAAAAATAGAAAACCAAACTAATGAACGGTGGCAAAAGGAAAAGCAGACTTAAAAGATGCCACGCTTTGGTATGCGGGAAGATAAAAGGCAAACAGGCAAATGCCATCATATTTAAAAGGAAATGAATCCACCCAACGTGTACCCAGTGCGCTGTCCACAAACGCCAGAATTCGCCAAGTAGGCTTTCACGCCAATAAATAAATGTATCAGGAAACACCTGTAGACAGGCAGACACAGAAATGCACACTGCGACCAAAAGCACTTTATGATTCAGTACATGATCCTTCATGGCACACTCCTTGAAATTAAACTTCTTGCTACCATTGTAAAACTTAACAACAGTCTCGCAAGAAGTTAACCTTTCAAATATTTTTACTGCGCTGCTTGTGGAGCAGATGAGTCTGCAGGAGCTTCAGATGCGGCCCCTCCATCAAACAATTCATCTAACTCTGCTGCACCTTCATTCTTATCATCCCAGAAATGTGACATACCATCATCTCCGGTACGCACACCAGTATGCTCAGTCCAGTAACGGTCAGAAATACCACGTACTATCAAACCAGCCATACTATCGATTAACTTAAAGTTCGGATTGACAGGCTTATCATCAGCTTGAGATGCGGCATATGATCTTAATGCATCACGGATTTTTGCATCATCACCACTTGCTTGGGCAGCTACCGCATACAAAGCATGGGACAGGCGAACACCCTTTTGTTCACCGATTTGAACTGACTGTTTTAACGTTTGATATGGGTCAGGTTTCCCTTCATCAGCCCCAGGCAGTAAGGTCCAAATAACAGCACGTGTTGCATTAGGTGCGCCCCAGAATTTTTCATTATCTAGACAAACCATGCCGCGCTCTACAATAGCCGCAATATCTTTTGGAACATTGACTGCACCACCAGAGTTAATATCATTGGTTACAGCCTGAAGACCACTAATCATTCCAAGTAAATATACAGTTTGATCAGTATCACTGCGCATGGTTGGGCAAGAATCACCTAAATGATATTTATATTTAGATTCCCAACGATCAGCGAACAATTTATAGCCCGTATATTGACGCTCAGCAGCAATGGCTGCCCAACGCTTCTGAGCAATACGAGCATCTTGAGCTTCGGTTACTTGACCTGCTTTTGATGCACGTAAATAACGTAATTCCTGTTCTAAGGCTTGGTTTTCCGCACATACACCTGATGCGGCATACATTAATACAGCAACACGAGTTGGATCTGCACCCATACCTTTGGTAGACATAATTGCAGGTGTTAATGCACTACCCGTATTACAAACCATTTCAGCATCTTGCATTGCTAAAATAGGTGGAACGACGTGCTTTTCCGTAAAACCTAAAGCAACATTTGCTCCGGTTTTCACGACGTATGAACAACCTGATAAAACTGAAGCTGCAAGCAAACTTACTGCCAAACCTTGGCTTATTTTTTGGACTTTAGACATCTTCCTGTCCTCTATGTAATTTGTTTTTTCCTTTTCAGATGTACATTAGCAGATGCATATCTTGAATAAAAGAGTAATTACTCTAATTGTAGCGCTTATACTTTGACATACTTCACAGTAGATAAAATTGACAGTTTTTTCAGAAAACAGAAATTTTAGGCAAAAAAAAGTAGCATTGCGACGGTTCAGCACATGCTACTTATTAACTGAGATAAGCTTTTAACGGCTTATATTATTTTTGTTCTATATAATCCTTAAGTAAAGTTCCTGCTCTTCCTACTACCACAGCCATAAGCACTGCAATTAACAGAAACATCCACATTGAAATCTCCATGAGAGACCTCCTTACTACAATCGCACCCAGTTATAAACTGGACACTTGATGAAATTAATCGACTAACCAATTTAATAATTGACTGATCGACGACCTTGCATCCTCTGTCTCTTAACTTTGTTAAAATTAACTTTGTTAAGATGTTCCCTGAGTAAAGTTCCTGCTCTTCCGATCACCACTGCCAAAATGATGGCAATGACCAAGAACGACCATGTTGGCATCTCCATTTTGAGACCTCCGACACACTTTACGTTGGTGTTTGTACTTTAACCGATCAACTAGATACCCATAGGTGAAATTGTCAGACAATTGTATTTCCTTAGCTTTTTTCTAATTTTTAATTAGACAATCCTAAACTCAAGCAAAAAAATAAAGATTAAATTATTGTTTTTTATAGTTTTTAAATAAATATACAAATGTAGAATTGTCTAACAATTAATGAAGTTTCTGTAAGACTTTTAGCTTTTTCCAATGTTGTAAAGGAAGTTGATCAAACCAAATTATGGCTACTTTCATAGGTGCCCCCTCAAGATAAATAACCATAAACAACTGATAATCAATTATTTTAGAAATTTCCACACGAGAAATTATCTTTTTCGAGGGATATGCAATTGACCACGATTTTTGGTCTAAATATGCAATTTGAGAAATTTGTGATTGTCTTAAAAAAAATAGAAAACTAATAGATAAAAGGATGAAAGCAATCAACCACCAAATGGGTGATAACAATTGATACAGCAAGATTGCTAAACTCAAGCCAATAAAAAGCTGAAATATTATCGAGAAACGACTATATTTCAGCTCAAAATTCAATTCTTTTATCAAAACAGCTTAGCCATGAACGTACTGTTTTAATTTATAAATAAATTCACGTAACTCTGTACGTGGAGGTTCAGAAACTTCCATGAACCAATCTAGTAAATCAGGATCTTCTTGTTCAACTAACTCTGCAAATAAGGCCTTCTCTGCCAAATCCGCTTTTAGATAATAGTTTTTTACATAAGGGTCAAAATAGACGTCAATTTCTTTTAAGCCGCGGCGTGCTCGATAAATTACTTTACGTTCTTCCAAGGTCATTTCGTCAGACATTTATTTCCCCATCTGCGTTGATAGTGCGCTTAGTTTACCTGATCACATTCCAAAGATCGCTAAAAATATCAAATTGACCAAATTTATCATCTTGTATCCATAATTGAGCATTCATCACATTGTTACATAAGCAAGGCTTCCGTATGTTTAAGTTCATAACATCACACCTGAACCAAGGAAGAAACACAAATGCAATCTGGTGCTATCCGTCCCATTCCAAATATGTTACCAAGAAAACTATTTAACGAAGAACATGAGGCATTCCGCGAAACAGTTCGTAAATTCTATGAAAAAGAAGTTGTTCCCAATATTGAAAAATATGAAAAACAGCAACATGTTGATCGAGACCTTTGGAATAAGGCCGGAGAATTAGGCCTATTGTGTACCACAATGCCAGAACAATACGGTGGGTCTGGAGTAGACCGCTTGTACAGTATGATCTTAATCGAAGAACAAGCTTATGCTATGGACTCTAGTACGGGCTTTTCTTTGCATTCGGATATTGTTGCCAATTATGTGAACAACTTTGGTAATGAAGAACAAAAACAAAAGTGGCTACCGAAGATGGCAACAGGAGAAGTGGTCACAGCTATTGCCATGACTGAGCCAGGCACTGGTTCTGATTTACAAGCAGTAAGAACTACAGCCGTTCTTGATGGTGATGATTACGTCATTAATGGTTCCAAGATTTTCATCACTAATGGCTACTTATGTGACATGGTCGTAGTGGTTTGTAAAACTGGTAATAACGACAAAGGTTCAGCAAACTTATCACTCATTATTGTTGAAGCAGACCGAGCTGGTTTTAGCAAAGGTAAGCCTCTGAATAAAATTGGAATGAAAGGCCAAGATACCTGCGAATTGTTTTTCGATAATGTTCGTGTTCCCAAAGAAAATCTTTTAGGTATGGAAGGCATGGGCTTTATTATGCTCATGAAAGAGTTAGCTTGGGAACGAATGCTAGTTGCGATTATTTGTCAGGCAGGAGCTGAAGCGGCATTTGCACATACCGTTCAATACACGAAAGACCGTAAAGCGTTTGGTAAACCAATTAGTGCATTTCAAAATACGCGTTTTAAACTTGCTGAACTCAGAACAGAAATAGATTTCTGCCGTACCTATTTAGATCGTTGTATGGAATTACAACTTGAGGAAAAATTGAGTGTGGAAGCTGCCGCAGCTGCTAAATATAAAATTTCAGACATGTTCTCAAAAATTGTAGATGAGTGTCTTCAATTGCATGGTGGTTATGGCTATATGCTTGAATATCCAATTGCACGTGCATACATTGATCATCGAGCAAATCGAATTTATGCAGGTACCAATGAAATCATGAAAGAGTTAATTTCAAGAACACTTTAATACCTTCATAAGAAAAGGGGCATTATGCCCCTTTTCTTTATCTAATATCTATTAAGATACTAATTTTGGCTTACGCTCATTAGCTTCTGAACGTTTATGAAAATGTAGAACGCCATCTTCAAATTTTGAATTTTTCAGCGACTTTCTATCTTCTAAATAGTTATTAGTCACTTGCCATGGAGCATGCTTACCCTGTTTTGGAAGTTCATGTGCCGCACGGCTAATATAACCTGAAGACAATTTACCCATTACAGTATCTTCTTCCATTTCAGTTTTATCACCAGATGGGATCACTTCATCATAGTGATTTTTATCCATATAATTTAACAAGCGACAAATATATTCCGCAGCGATATCAACTTTAAGGGTCCACGATGCATTTACATAACCAATAATCATAGCCATGTTTGGTACATCACTTAACATCACACCGTTATAAAGCATATGCTCAGATGAATTAATTGCTTTCCCATCAATAGTCGCCTGAACACCACCCATAATCTGAACTTGTAAGCCTGTTGCAGAAACAATAATATCAGCATCAAGGTGTTTACCAGATTTAAGTAGAATACCTTTTTCGGTAAATTTCTCAATTTGATCAGTTTCTACGCTTGCTTTACCTTCACGCAAAATTTTAAACAAATCGCCATCAGGTACCACACACAAACGTTGATCCCAAGGATTATATGAAGGTGTAAAATGCTTCATATCTACCTTACCCTTCAACTGCACTTCAATTGCTTTTAAGAGTAAACGACGTACAGTCTTTGGATGTTTCTGCGATAATGCATAAATAGCGCGCTGCATACCAATATTACGTGCGCGGGTAAATTTATAAGCTGTTTCTTCAGACATAAATTTACGCGTTTTTTCATAAACGAAATCGATAGACGGTACACTAGCAATATACGTTGGTGAACGCTGCAACATAGTGACATGACCAGCGCCACCTTTAGCCATTGCCGGTACTAAAGTAATTGCAGTTGCGCCACTACCAATAATAACGACTTTTTTACCTGTGTAATCTAAGTTTTCAGGCCAATGCTGTGGGTGAATGAGTTGCCCTTTAAATGCTTCTTGATTTGGGAAAGAAGGAGCATATCCCTGATCATAATTATAATAACCGGTACACCCTACAACAAAATTAGCAATCCAAGTCTGTTGTTTTTTCTTACCATCTTCAATTACAACCTGCCATTTCTTTGATTCAGAATCATAATTAGCAGAAAGCACACGATGACCAAAGTGAATTTTTTCTTTTAATTTATATTCATCAATTACTTCGCCTAAATACCCTTTAATAGAAGCACCATCAGCTAATACATTCGCTTTACACCATGGTTTAAAATTAAAACCAAATGTGGACATATCTGAGTCTGAGCGAATGCCTGGATAACGGAAAAGATCCCATGTTCCACCAAAAGATTCACGACGCTCTAAAATTTCAAATTGGCGTTGTGGAGAATTTTTTGATAGATGGGCAGCAATTCCAATTCCTGAGATACCTGCGCCAATGATTAAAATATCAACTTGCTTTTCCATTTTATTTTTATACCCATTGTTGAGAATATAAGTTTATTAAAGCACAATTTTGACAATACACAATGTCAAGTTTGACCGTTTATCCGTTTTTTTATGTCACTTGGGGACATTTTTATAATTTTATTAATTAACAAAAATAAAAAAGACCGGTATAAAACCGGTCTTTTTTGAATAAAATCAATTATTCAGTTGAAGTGTTCACTTCACGATCTACAAGCTCAACGTAAGCCATCGGTGCTGCATCACCAGCACGGAAGCCCGCTTTAAGAACACGTAGATAACCGCCGTTACGTTCTTTGTAACGAGGGCCGAGTACGGTAAATAATTTACCTACAGTTGCAGCATTACGAGTACGAGCAAATGCTAAACGACGATTTGCTACAGTATCGTTTTTTGCTAGAGTGATTAAAGGCTCAGCAACACGACGTAATTCTTTAGCTTTAGGCACAGTTGTTTTGATCAACTCGTGTTCAAATAAAGAATTAGCCAAGTTTTGGAACATCGCTTTACGATGGCTGCTTGTACGGCCTAATTTCACACCACTATTACGATGACGCATGGTGATAGTCCTACTTAATTAACGGCTACGATAGGCAAAACGGTCGTCCATACGAAGACTAGCTGGTGGCCAGTTTTCAAGACGCATACCGAGTTGTAAGCCTTTCGATGCCAAAACATCTTTGATCTCTGTTAACGATTTTTTACCAAGGTTAGGAGTTTTTAACAACTCAACTTCAGTACGTTGAACAAGATCACCAATGTAGTAAATATTTTCTGCTTTCAAACAGTTAGCAGAACGAACAGTAAGCTCTAGATCATCTACTGGGCGAAGCAAGATTGGGTCAACTTCTTCACGAGGCTCTTGAGCAACTGGAGTTTGGTCTTTCTGAAGATCAACAAAAATTGCAATTTGTTGTTGCAAGATTGTTGCCGCTTTGCGGATTGCTTCTTCAGGATCAACCGTTCCATTTGTCTCGAGGTCGATTACCAGTTTATCTAAATCGGTACGTTGTTCTACACGCGCATTTTCAACGGTGTAAGAAACACGCTTAATCGGGCTATAAGAAGCATCTAATTGCAAACGACCAACAGGACGTGTTTCACCTTCAGGGAAACGAGAATCAGATGTTTCATAACCACGACCTTGAGCAACCTTCAAGCGCATTTTTAATGAGCCTGAAGCACTCAAAGTACCTATTAAATGTTCTGGATTAACCACTTCAACATTATGAGGTAAACGAAGATCAGCAGCAGTAATTTCGCCAGGACCTTGTTTCTCTAATGTTAAATATGCTTCATTTTGATCGAACAGCTTAATAGACAATCCTTTTAGGTTCAGCAAGAGCTCGACGATGTCCTGCTGCAAGCCTTCTAAAGTACTGTACTCGTGCTCGACACCTTCTATCTCAACTTCAACCACAGCAGCGCCAGGTAAAGAAGACAATAGAATGCGACGTAAAGCATTCCCTAGAGTGTGGCCAAAACCACGCTCTAAAGGTTCTAGAATCACTTTTGCCGAGGTCCCGCTAACCGCTTCGACCTTGATCGCTTGCGGAGTTAGAAACTCGTTTGCAGTACGCGTCATTATTGCTACCTCAAGGATTATTTAGAATACAATTCTACAATCAAGCTTTCATTGATTTCAGCAGGTAAATCAGCACGATCTGGTGCAGCTTTAAACGTACCTTCAAGCTTAGAATGATCAACATCCATCCAAGCTGGAATACCACGTTGTGCAGCTAACTCAATCGCGTTTTTAATACGCAATTGTTGTTTAGCACCTTCGTGAACCGCAATTACATCACCAGCTTTAACTTGAATAGATGCGATGTTTACACGACGACCATTCAAAGTAATGCTACGGTGACTTACTAACTGACGAGCTTCTGCACGTGTAGAACCAAAACCCATGCGATAAACAACGTTATCAAGACGGCTTTCAAGCAATTTCAACAAGTTCTCACCTGTTGCGCCTTTAACACGAGCTGCTTCTTTATAGTAGTTACTAAATTGACGTTCTAACACACCGTAAATACGACGGACTTTTTGTTTTTCACGTAATTGTAGTGAATACTCAGATTGCTTACCACCGCGTGCCTGACCATGTTGACCAGGTGCTTTGTTAGCTTTTTTAGTTTTGACGTCAAATGGTTTAACGCCAGATTTAAGTTGCAGGTCTGTCCCTTCGCGGCGAGAGAGTTTGCATTTTGGACCAATATAACGAGCCATGAATGTTTCTCCTTACACGCGACGTTTTTTAGGTGGACGGCAACCGTTGTGAGGAATTGGCGTCACATCGGTAATGCTGTTAATTTTATAACCCACTGCGCCTAATGCACGAACCGCAGACTCACGACCTGGACCAGGACCTTTTACAAGGACATCCAGATTTTTCAAACCGTAATCTAAAGCTGCTTTACCAGCAACTTCAGCAGCTACCTGAGCAGCAAACGGAGTTGATTTACGTGAACCACGGAAGCCTTGTCCACCAGAGGTGGCCCAAGCCAATGCATTACCTTGACGATCAGTAATCGTAACAATGGTGTTATTAAAAGACGCGTGAATGTGTGCAACACCTTCAGAGACGGTACGAGTGACCTTCTTGCGTGTGCGAGTATCTTTAGCCATCTTTTAGCTTCCAGAAATCTTACTTTTTAATCGGTTTGCGCGGACCTTTACGGGTACGTGCGTTAGTTTTGGTGCGTTGACCACGGACAGGCAAGCTGCGACGATGGCGAAGGCCGCGATAGCAACCCAAATCCATTAAACGTTTAATGTTCATGGAAATTTCGCGACGCAAGTCACCTTCGGTAGGAACCTTAGCAACTTCTGCACGAATCGCATCAAGCTGAGCATCGTCCAACTCACGGATCTTAGTAGTTTCAGTAATACCAACTGTAGCTAAGATATTCTTAGCAGTATGGCGACCGACACCAAAGATGTAAGTGAGGGAGATAACAGCATGCTTGTTATCCGGAATGTTTACACCGGCAATACGAGCCATTCACTTTCTCCAAAAAGGCAGTAGAGATAATCAACCGCCCCACAAAATCTTGAGGGGCGGATATTAACCCAATTCGCCTACTGAAATCAACAGGTCTTGATTAGATTAACCTTGACGCTGCTTATGACGAGGTTCTGCGCTACAAATTACGCGAATAACCCCATTACGACGGATAACTTTACAGCTACCACAAATTTTCTTTACAGAAGCTTGTACTTTCATGATGAAACCTCTAAGTGCGCTTATCCCTTAGGATGAGCAGTCGTTTTTCTCATTAATGTTTGATTATCATATTGATGAGATGTTAAGTGCGCTTGTAGCTGAGCCATAAAGTCCATAACAACGACAACTACGATTAGTAATGATGTACCACCCAAAGAGAATGGGATCCCAAAAGAACTTTGTAGAATCATTGGCATTAAACAAATGACCGTAATATAAATCGCACCAATAAACGTCAAACGATTAAGAATATGATCTAAGTAACGAGCAGTTTGCTCACCTGGGCGAATACCAGGCACATAAGCTCCGCTGCGTTTTAGATTTTCTGATACTTCCTTAGGGCTAAATACTAAAGCCGTATAAAAGTAACAGAAAAAGATAATTAACGCACCAAAGAGCACCAAATACAAAGGCTGTCCAGGCGACAATACTAAAGCTAAATCTTGTAAGCTACGCTTAATTAATCCAGCATTTGCATCTGCACTTCCTACCCATTGACCAAGACTCGCTGGGAACAATAGTAAAGAACTTGCAAAAATCGCAGGAATCACACCAGCCATATTAATTTTCAATGGCAAATGTGTCTGCTGTGCTGTAAATATACGACGACCTTGCTGCTTTTGTGCATAGTTTACTGGAATACGACGTTGTGCTTTTTCAATAAACACAATGGCAGCCAACACACCTAAAGACAAAAGACCAAAGATTACAAGACCAATTAAGCTTGTCTGACCATTATCTACCGATGAAACTGATTGCATAATTAAGTTAGGCAAACCAGAAACAATACCAGCAAAAATAATCATTGAGATACCGTTACCAATACCTCTTTCAGTGATTTGTTCACCTAGCCACATTAAGAACATAGTTCCAGCGACAAGTGATGTAACTGCTGGTATATAAAACTCAAGACCAACTGACAGAGTAATACCCTGACCAATCAAACCTGCGCACATACCAACTGCCTGAACCACTGCAAGCAATAATGTACCCTGACGCGTATATTGATTAATTTTACGCTTACCTTGCTCACCTTCCTTTTTCAAGGCTTCTAGTGAAGGAATTACCGTAGACATTAACTGCACAATAATTGATGCAGAAATGTAAGGCATAATCCCTAAAGCAAGAATAGACATTCGCTCTAAAGCACCGCCAGAAAACATATTGAATAGCCCAAGAATAGTTCCTTGGTTCGCATGAAATAAATTTTCTAACGCAGCATTATTAATGCCTGGTACTGGAATATGCGCTCCTAGTCGAAAGACCAGCAATGCACCGATTAGAAAACTCATCCGGCGAATAATTTCACGATATTTCACGTGAAATGGCTGACCTTTCATCATGTTGACATGACCTGAAGAACTAGGAGACATAGACACTCGAGATTACTCCTCGACTTTGCCGCCAGCTGCTTCAATCGCAGCTTTAGCGCCTTTAGTCAATGCAACACCTTGAACAGTGAATGCACGAGTGATTTCACCAGAAAGTACGATACGAGCACGAATTTGGTCACGACGAACAACATTCGCAGCTTTCAAAGTTTCTAGGCTAACGATGTCGCCTTCAACCTTGCTTAACTCAGATAAACGTACTTCAGCAGTTTTTAAAGCGATTTGGCTAGTGAAACCGAATTTAGGTAAACGACGATAAATCGCTGTTTGACCGCCTTCAAAGCCTGGACGAACGCCACCACTTTTACGTGATTTTTGACCTTTGACACCACGGCCACCGGTCTTACCAACGCCAGAACCGATACCACGGCCTAAACGACGGTTTTCACGTTTTGCACCTTCTGCAGGCGCAAGCTCATTTAAACGCAGAGTCATGGCTTATTCCTCTACACTAACCATATAGTAGACTTTGTTGACCATACCGCGGTTAGAAGGCGTATCTTGCACTTCTACAGTATGACCAATACGACGCAGACCTAAACCTTGTAAGCAAAGCTTGTGATTTTTCAAGCGATGTGAAGAAGATTTAGTCTGGGTAACTTTAATCGTTTTCATGATTGATTACCCTTGAATTTCTGCTACTGATTTACCACGTTTCGCAGCGACTTTCTCAGGAGAAGTCATATCACGCAAACCTTTGAAAGTTGCGTTTACTACGTTAGCAGCATTAGTAGAACCATAACATTTAGCAAGTACGTTATGCACGCCTGCAGCTTCTAGAACGGCACGCATTGCGCCACCAGCGATTACGCCAGTACCTTCAGAAGCAGGTTGCATGTATACACGGCTTGCACCATGACGAGCATTCACAGGGTGTTGTAAAGTAGTACCTGCAAGGTCTACAGTAATCATGTTGCGACGTGCAGCTTCAAGTGCTTTAGAAATAGCAGCTGGAACTTCACGCGCTTTACCACGACCAAAACCAACACGACCATTACCATCACCCACAACAGTTAATGCTGTGAAAGAGAAGATACGACCGCCCTTAACAACTTTGGCTACACGATCAACGGCAACCAGCTTTTCAACAAGACCTTCGTTTTGTTCAACTTTAGCCATGATTAGAACTCCAAGCCGTTTTCACGAGCAGCATCAGCCAAGGCTTTGATACGACCATGATATTTAAAACCAGAACGGTCAAATGCAACTTTAGTTACACCAGCTGCTTTCGCGCGCTCTGCGATTAAAGCACCTACTTTAGTAGCCGCATCTACATTACCTGTAGTACCGCTACGTAAAGATGCATCCAAAGTTGAAGCTTGAGCTAAAACTTTGCCACCATCTGCTGAAATAACTTGAGCATAGATGTGACGCGGAGTGCGGTTTACACACAAACGAGTCGCACCCAATGCACGGATGTGCAAGCGTGTGCTTTTCGCACGACGCAAACGGGTTTGTTTCTTTTCGTTCATAAGAACCTCGCGCCTTATTTCTTCTTAGCTTCTTTACGAAGAATGACTTCATCCGAATAACGAACACCTTTACCTTTATATGGTTCAGGAGAACGATACGCACGGATTTCTGCCGCTACTTGACCTAACAACTGCTTGTTTGCTGATTTCAAAATGATTTCAGTTGCAGTTGGAGTTTCCGCTGTTACACTTTCAGGTAAAGCGTAGTCAATTGGGTGTGAAAAACCAAGGTTAAGGTTTACAACAGTACCCTTAACCGCAGCTTTATAACCAACACCAACTAGCTGCAACTTACGTTCGAAGCCTTCACTAACCCCTTTTACAAGGTTATTCAATACAGCGCGAGCAGTACCAGCTTGCATCCAAGCATCTTTCGATTCTTTAACTGGAGCAAGTTGAAGTTTACCTTCTTCCTGTTTTAGCTCGACCAGCGCATGCAGGTTGAAAGACAACGTACCTTTGCTGCCTTTCACTTCGACCTGCCGGCCGTTCTGAGTAACTGTTACACCATTTGGTACAGTTACTGGGGCTTTAGCCACACGAGACATGAGGAATCACCTATTAAGAAACAAAAGCAATAACTTCACCACCAACGCCCGCAGCACGTGCAGCGCGATCAGTCATGATGCCTTTGCTTGTAGAAACAATTGCAATACCTAAACCTTGCTTAACGCTTGGAAGTTTATCTTTACCGCGGTATTGGCGAAGACCTGGACGGCTTACGCGCTTAACCACTTCGATAACTGGCTTGCCTTCGAAATATTTTAAAGTAATTGTCAAAGTAGATTTTGTCTCTTCTTGAGCAACTTCTACATTTGAAACATAACCTTCTTGTTGAAGAACGTTTGCAATTGCAACTTTCAACTTAGAAGAAGGCATAGAAACAGTTTGTTTCTTAGCCATTTGTGCGTTACGAACACGTGTTAGCATGTCGGCAACGGTATCTTGCATACTCATTTAGTCGCTCCTTACCAGCTTGCCTTAACAACGCCTGGTACATCACCCTGCATTACTGTGTCACGTAATTTGTTACGGCTTAAACCGAACTTACGGAAGTAACCATGAGGACGACCAGTTAAACCACAACGGTTACGAAGACGTACCGGAGATGCATTACGTGGCAATGCTTGTAACTTTAACGTCGCTTCGAAACGCTCTTCTTCAGTTGCGTTTACATTTGCAATTGTAGCTTTTAATTCAGCACGTTTTGCAGCGTATTTAGCAACTGTTTTTTCGCGTTTCAATTCGCGATTAATCATACCTTTCTTAGCCATATCGACCTCTTATTTGAACGGGAAGCCGAATGCACGCATAAGCGCACGGCCTTCGTCATCGGTGCGAGCAGTCGTAGTAATAGTAATATCCATACCACGAATACGATCAATCTTATCGAAATCGATTTCAGGGAAAACGATTTGCTCTTTCAAACCCATTGAATAGTTACCACGACCATCAAATGATTTCGAAGAGAAACCACGGAAGTCACGGATACGAGGGATTGCGATTGAGATCAAACGATCCAAGAATTCGTACATTTGGTCGCCACGTAAAGTAACTTTACAACCAATCGGCCACCCATCACGGATTTTAAAACCTGCGATAGATTTACGAGCAAGTGTAATTACTGGTTTTTGACCAGCAATTAATTGCATGTCGACTACAGCGCCATCTAATAATTTCTTATCAGTTGCAGCTGCGCCTACACCCATGTTTAGGGTGATTTTTGTGATGCGTGGAATTTCCATCACGTTCTTAACGCTAAGTTCTTCTTTTAACTTGGCTTTAAGTTCATCATTGTAACGTGCTTTAAGTCTGGCCATCGCCTTTTCAACCTATTACTTCGCTACCGCCACTGATTCACCATTTGATTTATAAACGCGAGTTTTCACGCCATCAATCACTTGGTAACCAACACGGTCAGCCTTCTGGGTTGTAGCATTTAAAATTGCCACGTTTGAAATATGAAGCGAAGCTTCTTGAGTAACAATACCGCCTTCAGCGCCAGTTACACGATTCGGCTTTTGATGCTTCTTCACTAAGTTAAGGCCTTCAACCTTAACGCGGTCTTCAGAAACAGACAATACAGTACCCTGTTTGCCTTTTTCTTTACCTGCGATCACAATAACTTGATCGCCTTTTTTAATCTTAGCCATGATTGCCTCTTATAGAACTTCAGGAGCCAATGAAATGATTTTCATGAACTGTTCAGTACGAAGTTCACGAGTCACTGGTCCGAAGATACGAGTAGCAATCGGAGCTTTGTTGTTGTTCAGGATAACTGCAGCATTATCATCAAAACGGATCACAGAACCATCTGGACGACGAATGCCGAATTTAGTACGAACTACAACCGCATTCATCACGTCACCTTTTTTAACACGTGCGCGTGGGATTGCTTCTTTTACAGTAACTTTAATAATGTCGCCAACAGAAGCATAACGACGATGTGAACCACCAAGTACTTTAATACATTGTACGCGGCGAGCACCACTGTTGTCTGCTACGTCGAGCATAGTTTCGGTTTGAATCATTGCCCTACTCCAAAACCGAGCATCACCGGTCACAATTTCGAAAGGCTCAAAGAGTACTCGAAATTGACCGATGATGCAACAAGAACGTCGAATTACTCAGCAGCTGCTTCAACTACTTCCACTAAAGTCCAAGCTTTAGTTTTAGAAATTGGGCGGCTTTCTTTAATGGTCACAACATCACCAATTTTAGCGACGTTATTCTCATCATGAGCGTGTAACTTAGTTGAACGGCGAATTGACTTGCCATACAACGGGTGTTGAACGCGGCGTTCAATAAGAACAACAATAGATTTATCCATTTTGTCACTTACGACTTTGCCGGTTAACGTGCGGACTGTTTTTTCACTCATTGTCCGTTCCCCTGTTTTTCGGTAAGGAGTGTCTTAATACGAGCAATTGTCTTACGAGCAACTTGCACTTCGTGCGATTTACCCAACTGACCAGTTGCTTTCGCCATACGAAGACGGAATTGGTTAAGCTGTTGCTCATCAAGCAAAGCTTTCAACTCTTCTACCGACTTTTCACGTAAATCTTTAGTTTTCATTACATTACCGTCCGAGTCACGATAGTGGTTTTAAACGGAAGTTTAGCAGCAGCTAAAGCAAATGCTTCACGCGCTAATTCTTCGTTCACACCTTCAATTTCGTACAGGATCTTGCCTGGTTGGATCTGGCAAACCCAGTATTCCACGCTACCCTTACCTTTACCCATACGCACTTCAAGAGGCTTTTGAGTAATTGGCTTATCCGGGAATACGCGAATAAAGATTTTACCACCACGCTTAATACGGCGGCTAATAGTACGACGTGCAGCTTCAATCTGACGCGCAGTCATACGACCACGTTCAGTTGCTTTAATTGCAATCGAACCAAATGATACTGTACTACCACGATGCGCTAGACCAGTATTACGGCCTTTGTGCACCTTACGGAATTTGGTACGTTTAGGTTGCAACATGGATTATTCTCCCTTGTCAGCAGCACGGTCACCGCGACGACCACGACGCTCTTGACCTTCACCACGACCACGACCACGTTTAGCTGGACGATCTTCAGCAGGAGCAGGGTTCATGACTTGTTTCATGCCACCTAAAATCTCGCCACGGAAAATCCAAACTTTAACACCAATCGTACCGTAAGTTGTTTCTGCACGCACAGTTGCATAGTCAATGTCTGCACGCAATGTATGCAAAGGTACACGACCTTCACGATACCATTCAGTACGAGCAATCTCTGCACCACCTAAACGGCCAGACACTTCAACTTTGATACCTTTAGCACCAGCACGCATAGTGTTTTGAACCGCACGCTTCATAGCACGACGGAACATTACACGCTTTTCTAATTGAGAAGCAATTGCTTCAGCAACTAAACGCGCATCTAAGTCTGGGCGATCAATTTCGTTGATACTTACTTGCGCAGGAACACCCATAATGCTAGTAAGTTCGCGCTGTAATTTCTCAATATCTTCGCCTTTTTTACCGATTACGATACCAGGACGAGCTGTGCTAATTGTTACTTTAGCAGCGCCTGATGGACGTTCGATAAGAATGTTGCTGATCATCGCATTCTTAAGTTTTTTATTTAAAAACTCACGAACTTGAAGATCTTTAAGCAAGTATTCAGCGTATTGTTTCGGACTCGCATACCAGTTAGCGTTATGACGTTTCACAACACCTAGGCGGATACCGATTGGATGAACCTTCTGACCCATATCAAACCCCTACCTTAACGGTGATGTGACAAGTACGCTTAGTAATACGATCTGCACGGCCTTTAGCACGTGGCATAATACGTTTAAGGCTAACGCCTTCATCAACGTAAATCGTAGAAACTTTAAGATCATCAACATCTAAACTGTTATTGTGTTCAGCGTTTGCAATCGCAGATTCCAATGCTTTTTTTACTAAAACAGCAGCTTTTTTATTGCTGAAGTTTAAAATATTTAAAGCATGCGCAACAGATTTGCCGCGAATAAGATCTGCAACCAAACGTGCCTTTTGTGCCGAGATAGCGGCACCGCGTAATTTAGCAGTTACTTCCATCATGACACCTATTAACGTTTAGACTTCTTGTCAACACCGTGACCACGATAGGTACGAGTTGGCGCGAATTCACCGAGTTTATGACCAACCATATGCTCAGTAACAATTACTGGAACGTGATTACGACCATTATGAACAGAAATTGTTAAACCAACAAAATCTGGAAGGATCATCGAACGACGAGACCAAGTTTTAATCGGCTTGCGAGAGTTACTAGCAACAGCCGCTTCAACCTTAGCGAACAAGTGCGCATCGACGAATGGGCCTTTTTTCAGAGAACGAGGCATTAGTCAGATTCCTTTACTTGACGCGACGGTCGCGAATAATCATCTTAGTCGTACGCTTATTGGTACGTGTCTTGTACCCTTTAGCTTTTTGACCCCATGGGCTTACAGGTTGAATACCTTTATTACGCCCTTCACCACCACCGTGCGGGTGATCAACTGGGTTCATCGCCATACCACGCACGGTAGGACGAACACCACGCCAGCGCGCAGCACCAGCTTTACCCAATGAACGAAGGTTGTTTTCTTGGTTAGAAACTTCACCAATTACAGCGCGGCATTCAACATGAATTTTACGCATTTCGCCTGAACGAAGACGAACAATTGCGTAAGAACCATCACGACCCAACAACTGAACAGAAGCACCAGCAGAACGCGCTAATTGCGCACCCTTACCAATTTTAAGTTCAACGTTATGAAGTGTAGAACCGATCGGCATGTTACGAAGTGGCAAGCAGTTACCTGGACGAATTGGAGCATCGTTACCAGATTGTACTTTATCGCCAGCACGTAAGCCTTTAGGTGCAATGATATAACGACGTTCACCATCAGCATATTTCAACAAAGCAATATGTGCTGTACGGTTAGGATCGTATTCAATGCGCTCTACAACAGCTGGGATGCTGTCTTTATTACGCTTAAAGTCAACGATACGATAGTGTTGCTTATGACCACCACCAACGTGACGAGTTGTAATGTGACCGTTATTATTACGACCACCAGTACGTTTTTTTGCTTCAACCAACGGTGAGTAAGGCGCGCCTTTGTGAAGGTGATCATGAACCACTTTCTCTACAAAGCGACGTCCTGGAGACGTTGGCTTACATTTTTGAATCGGCATAATTTTCGTCCTTATTCCGCTGCGCTTTCAGCGGTATCGCCCAAGTCAGCCATTTCAACATCTTGGCCGGCTTTCAGGGTGACGTATGCTTTTTTAACATCAGAACGACGTCCCAATGTTTTACCAAAGCGCTTAGTTTTACCTTTAGTAATAGTAGTGTTAACTTTAACAACTTCTACGCCAAAAAGTTTTTCAACTGCTTTTTTAACTTCAAGTTTAGTAGCATTAATATCCACTTTAAATACTTGAACGCCAACAGTATCACCTAAAACTTGTGCCTTTTCTGAGAAGACTGGTCCTTTAAGGACTTGATAGATACGTTCGTTGTTCATCCGAGTTCTACCTCAATTTTCTTAGCAGCAGCTACAGACATAACAACTTTATCAAACGCGATCAAGCTTACAGGATCGATTGCAGTTGCATCCACCACATCTACATGCGGAAGGTTGCGTGCTGCAAGATATAAGTTCTCATCTACAGCTTCAGTAACGATCAATGCACGAGCGGCATTTAAATCGCCAAGCTTAGCAAGCAATTCTTTAGTTTTTGGAGCTGCAATAGCAAACTCTTCAACTAATACAAGACGATCTTGGCGAACAAGTTCAGCTAAGATACATTGCATTGCACCGCGGTACATTTTGCGGTTTACTTTTTGAGACCAATCTTGTGGACGAGCAGCAAAAGTTTTACCACCACCAACCCAGATAGGGCTACGAGTAGAACCCGCACGAGCACGACCAGTACCTTTTTGACGGAATGGTTTTTTACCACCGCCAGAAACGTCTGCACGTGACTTCTGAGCACGAGTACCTTGACGACCACCTGCTAAATAAGCAGTAACAACTTGGTGTACAAGAGCTTCGTTAAATTCACGTCCGAAAGCAACTTCAGACAATTCAACAGCAGAGCCGGAAACAGTTTTCAAATTCACGGTATTTCCCCTCAGGCCTTGATGGTAGGACGTACAATCACGTCACCGCCAGTTGAACCAGGAATTGCACCTTTAACAACTAAAACAGAACGTTCAGCGTCAATAGATACGATTTCAAGACCTTGTACTGTTACGCGTTCATCACCTAAGTGACCAGCCATTTTTTTGCCTTTGAACACGCGACCAGGAGTTTGGTTTTGACCTGTAGAACCTAATACACGGTGAGAAACTGAGTTACCGTGAGTAGCGTCTTGGGTACGGAAGTTCCAACGCTTAACACCACCTTGGAAACCTTTACCTTTTGATTGACCAGTTACGTCAACAACTTGACCAACTGTGAACAAATCAACACCAATAGTACCGCCAACTTCACGACCTTCAAGCTCAGCTTCAGTAACACGGAACTCTTTAACCAAACGACCAGCAGCAACACCAGCTTTCGCAAAGTGACCTTTCTGAGCGTTAGTTACGCGAGATTCGCGACGTTCACCAGTAGTTACTTGAACAGCTTGATAACCATCAGTTTCAAGTGTTTTGATTTGCGTAATGCGGTTTGGATCGACTTCGATGACTGTAACAGGTACAGAAACACCTGCATCTGTAAAGATGCGAGTCATACCACATTTGCGACCGACTAAACCAATAGCCATGTGCATAAACCTCTAAAAAAGCGGCCTAATTAACTTAAAAGTTAATCAACCGAAAGCCTTAACCCAAAGCGATCTGAACATCAACACCAGCCGCAAGATCTAATTTCATCAATGCATCAACAGTTTTATCTGTAGGTTGAACGATGTCGATCAAACGTTTGTAGGTGCGGATTTCGTACTGGTCACGCGCATCTTTGTTAACGTGCGGTGAAGTAAGAACGTTGAAGCGTTCGATGCGAGTAGGCATCGGAATTGGACCACAAACTTGTGCGCCAGTACGCTTAGCGGTTTCTACGATCTCTTGAGCAGATTGATCAATCAGACGATGATCAAAAGACTTCAAACGGATACGAATTCTCTGGTTAGACATACCAGTAAACTCCAAGCCAAACATATAAAGAATCACCCTTGACGCATCTCACCCATTGGTAAGTGTCAAAGGCAGTGAAAATCACTAAGGTCATGATCGATGCCACGACTGTAATGCACATTTACCACTTTCTTCGCAGTAAATGCCCCTCCTATTGAGGGTCGCTCATTATAACGATTGTTTAAGTCTTATGCAATTCTCTTTTTCTATTTTCTCCACAAAACCTGCTTTGATCGAGCATTCAGAGTTCATCTAGGCATTTATTACAAACTCAATAGCTTTATTTAGGAGTTGATTACCTTGCTCAAATTTTTGTGCTTCTGAATACTGTAGTTCACGCGTAGATTGAACATATTCTCCGTCAAAAATAGACAACTCCTCTTCATCTTCAAGTAAGAGCGCTAAAGCTGCTGGTGTCATCTCTGGATGAAACTGAAAACCAAGCACATTTTTTCCAATCTGATACATCTGATTGCGACAAGCTCTATTCTCCGCCAAGTGTATAGCACCTTTAGGTATTTCAAATGTCTCACTATGCCACTGCATAACATTTATCTTTTCAGGTAACGGAAAACTTTCTTGAGGCAAATTTGCAACTCTCTGGACCGTTGACCAGCCAAGTTCCTGATAGCGATTACGGCTCACCGCTGCACCCAATGCATTAGCAATCAGTTGCCCCCCTAAACAAAGACCAATAGCAGGCTTTCCTGCTGCCAAATAACGGCGCAACCATCTTTTCTCTATCTTTAGCCATGGAAAATTTGCCTCATCATTTACACTCATCGTTCCACCCATGACCAGTAACAAATCAACTTCTTCGATTCTGGGTAAAGCCTCTATTTCAAGTGATCGATCAACCGGAAGTGCAAAGAACTCCGTAGAGCTAATGGTCGCGTGATGGGCTTTTAAAAATGAGTAACAACTTCCAAATCCCTCACCTGCAATGTGTTGAAAATAGTGAACTCGTAAATGCGACTTCATGCGCTTAAACCTATTGTTGTTAGAATGTTGTAGTGGTCTTTGCAAAAATAAAGCCAAGTTTTTATTTTATGGGTCTACTGTAACGAAACGTCTTATAAAACTTCGTAAATCTAGCGAAGAATTTAAATTTCTCTTAATCTAACTTTATTATCTAAAATGCAACGCACTATGAAAAAGCATAACGACTTCCAGACTCGCCTCATTCACGCACCAAGAAAGGCTCCGCAATTTATCGAAACAGTGCAACCACCCTTATTTCGTGCATCCACTATTATTTTTAAATCAACTTCGCACCTTTTTGATCGCCATTGGACTGATGATTACGACTATAGCTATGGGACGCATGGTACCCCCACCACCTTTACCTTAGGCGACAATATTGCACAAATTGAAGGTGGACTGCATTGTTTGCTTGCACCGAGTGGTCTATCAGCAATTAATGTTGTGAACTCAGCATTTTTAAGCACTAATGATGAAGTATGGGTCCCAGACAACATTTATGGACCAAATCTAGAACATTTAAATCATCTACAAAATCAATATGGCGTTATTGTTAAAGTATATAACCCTATTGACGCTTCAAGTTTTCAACCGACTGAAAAAAGTAAACTATTATGGTTAGAGGCTGCGGGTTCAGTTACTCTAGAATTCCCTGATCTTAAAAATCTAGTCAAAAAAGCTAAAAAACATGGTGTATTAACAGCCCTAGATAACACCTGGGGAGCTGGGCTTGCGTTTAATGCTTTTAATTTTTCAGATGAACACCTATCGGTCGACTTAACCGTCCATGCTCTAACCAAATATCCGAGCGGTGGCGGTGACATCTTAATGGGTAGCATTGTAACTCGTGATGATAAACTCCATCATCGCCTCTTCCGTACGCATGCCATTTTAGGTATTGCAGTTTCAGGAGACGATGTGGCTCAAGTCCAACGCAGCCTTGCTCATATGTCTTTACGCTATGAACAACAGTCAGCCAATGCACAAACTTTACTTAAATGGCTAAAAGACCAACCTCACTTTGCACAAGTTCTACATCCAAGTGATGAGACCGCCCCGGGCCATCAATACTGGCAAGAAATCTGCACAAATGGTCAAAGTGCTGGCTTAGTCAGTGTTATTTTCAAACCAGATTATGATATTACCGCAGTACGTCGCTTTTGCGATGCATTAGAGTTATTTAAACTTGGATTTAGTTGGGGAGGACCAGTTAGCCTGATCATGCTTTATGATTTAAAAATGATGAGAAAACTTGAGAATACACATTTACAACAAGGTTTATTAGTTCGCTTCTGTATAGGACTGGAAGATCCGCAAGATTTAATTCAAGATATCGAAAATGCACTGAAACAACTGTAAAAACGACAACATTATAGTGGCTCGAACCAAAGGATAAAAATATATGGGTACACCGATTGTTATTGCTAAAAATCTGAATGACACATCAAAAGAAATTGTTTTGCTTTCTCAGTTTGCTAACCGCCATGGCCTGATTGCAGGTGCAACAGGTACAGGTAAAACAGTTACTTTAAAAGTTCTAGCAGAAAGTTTCTCTCGAATCGGCGTTCCTGTATTTCTTGCCGATGCCAAAGGCGATGTTTCGAGTCTCGCAAAATCAGGTGAGGCTTCAGATAAGTTTAATGAACGTCTAAAACTATTACAGATTGATAGTGTTCCTTTTGCTGCTAACCCTGTCGTTTTCTGGGATCTATTCGGCCAACAAGGCCACCCTATTCGTACTACTATTTCTGAGATTGGGCCAATTTTATTGGCTCGTATGCTCAATTTAAATGATACTCAAGAAGGTGTATTAGCTGCAGTTTTTCGAATTGCGGATGATCAGGGCCTACTGTTAGTAGACTTTAAAGACCTAAAAGCCATGATCACCTTCGTTAGTGAGCACGCAGCAGAGTTTAAAGCAGAATATGGCAATTTATCTCCAGCTAGCTTAGGCGCTATTCAGCGTAACTTACTTGCTCTTGCCGACCAAGGTGGAGAACAATTTTTTGGTGAGCCAGCTTTAAACATTCTGGACTTTATACAAACCGATGCAAATGGACATGGTTATATCAATATTCTTGCTGCTGACAAGCTCATGAATACGCCTAAGCTATATGCCACTTTCTTGTTATGGATGCTTTCGGAGTTATTTGAACAGCTTCCAGAAGTTGGCGATATGGACAAACCAAAACTCGTGTTTTTCTTTGATGAGGCTCACTTATTATTTGACAATGCCAGTCAAGCATTACAAGAAAAGATTGAGCAAGTTGTACGCTTAATTCGCTCTAAAGGTATTGGCATCTATTTTATTACTCAAAATCCACTCGATTTACCAGAAAGTGTTCTCGGTCAGCTTGGCAATCGTATTCAACATGCACTACGTGCATTTACCCCTAAAGATCAAAAAGCAGTAAAAACCGCAGCAGATACTTTCCGTGCCAATCCAAACTTTAAAGTTGATGAAGCCATTACCGAACTGGCTGTTGGTGAGGCGCTAATTAGTTGTCTTGATGAGCAAGGTACGCCACAAATTGTAGAACGTGGCTGGGTGATGCCTCCTTACTCTGCTTTTACACCAATCACTCCAGAAGAGCGTCAAACTCTAATCTCAAAAAGTATTATTGCTGGTATTTATGAACAAGCTGTAGATCGTGATAGCGCTTATGAAATGCTACAAAATAAAGTCGCTGAACGTGAGCAACAGCAACAAAATACTGAACTAGCTAAACAACAAGAAAAAGAGCAAGAAACCCTAGCAAAGCAGCAATCAAAGGAACAAGAACGATTAGCACGTGAACAGCAAAAAGAAGAAGAACGAGCAGCACGTGAACGAGCCAAGCTTACGCAAGATATTGTGGGTACTTTTGCAAAAAGTGCCGCACGCAGTCTAGGGGGAAGTACAGGTCAAAAATTAGTAAGGGGCCTGCTTGGTTCACTATTTGGCAAATAACTTTCTTCGATATATCAGTTTTAAATTAGGGAATTTTATATTCCCTAATTTTTTTATGGTTTTTATAAAAAATCTATTGCGATAGTTTTTTTAAAGATGTATTTTAAATACATCTTATATAGCCAGATAAATAAGGTCTAGCCATGACTCCACAACAAATCGAACTCGTTAAATCTACAGTACCTGTTTTACGTGAACACGGCGTTACGCTGACCACATACTTTTATAAGCGTATGCTTAATAACAATCCCGAATTAAAAAATGTTTTTAACTTGGATGACCAAACTAGCTTACGTCAACCTCGTGCTCTTGCAGCTGCCGTTCTTGCATATGCAGAAAATATTGAGAACCCTACTGTTTTAGCGAAAGCAGTTGAGCGTATTACGACTAAACATGTGAGCTTAGATATTCAACCAGACCAATATGCAATTGTTGGCGACAACTTACTTCATTCAATTAGTGAAGTACTCAACGTGCCATTTGAATCAGAACTGATTGAGGCGTGGAAACAGGCTTATTTACAATTGGCAGATATTCTAATTGGCGTTGAAAAACAAAAATATGAACAACTTAAAAACTTAAATGGTGGATGGGCTGGATGGCGTTCATTTGAAATTACTCAAATTGATCCTCTTGAATCTGGCAAACGTTTCACCTTAAAAGCAACTGACCATGAAGATGTACTTAGCGGACCTGCAAATGCTTTTATTTCGGTTAAAGTACAAGTTCCAGATGAGCAGCTTGAACAACCGAAAGCTTTTAAATTTACAGAAGCTCAGGAAAACAACTCATATCATTTTGAAGTTCAGCCTGAAGAAAACCATACAGAGTTCTCAGTAGCGAACATCTTGCTTGAACATTATAGAGTTGGCGATCAAGTTCAAGTTTCAGCGCCTTTAACGCTCTAATATAAAAACCTCTTGCCTGAAAGTTTTCTTATTTAGACTTTCAGGCTAAGATGATCATCCTTTTAATCTCTTCCATTTTTGGTGATCATGCAGCTTAATAAATTTACCGATTATGCATTACGACTATTAATGTATGTTGCACGCCCAAGTGATGCACCCTACACGATTGCAGAAATCGCGAAAGATTTGCATGTTTCACAAAACCATCTGGTTAAAGTTGTTCACTTCATGGGTAAGCAGGAATGGATTATTACCATTCGTGGAAAAGGCGGTGGAATTCGCTTAAATCCAGATGCACTTAACTCAAATTTAGGTTCAATTGTTCGAATATTACAGGGTGACAATCAAATCGTTGAATGCAATACGCCACCTTGTGTATTGCGAAGTCACTGTGGTTTAAAAGGTATTCTTGACCAAGCTTTAGAAAGCTTTTACCAAAGTCTAGACCAATACACGCTTGGAGAGGTTTTGCAACAGTCAAAGTCTGCCCCACCTGACTCTCCTATTGCCTTTTTACAAATCTGACTTCTATTGATTTTCATAAGTAGATTTATTGAAAATTAGCAAGAATAACCAAGCTCCTTTATACTAGGCACGAGCCCTCTCATCTAAAAAGTTATTTTTTATGCGTCGTAGTGAAAAATCGAAAGACACCAAAGCCAGACTCGCACCCAAGCAAAAGATCAGCTATGAAAAAGCACCAGATCCGGCGATCACAGCCTATGCTGTGCAATCACTAAACTGGTTACGCCAAGCTGAGTTTCTAATGAGTGCACCTAAATTGGCACTTTGTGTTGAAGATAGCGGCTACGAGATTGCTTTTGCAGGGCGCTCAAATGCTGGTAAGTCGAGTGCGATTAATGCATTAACCAATCAGAAACAACTTGCCCGCGCTTCTAAAAAGCCAGGCCGTACCCAGATGATTAACTTTTTTAGTCTAGGTAACCCTGATCAACGCTTGGTCGACCTTCCTGGTTACGGTTATGCAGCGGTTCCCGAAGATATGAAACGGGTGTGGCAAAAAGAGTTAGAAAACTATCTGATCCATCGCCAAAGCTTACAAGGCTTAGTATTACTTATGGATATTCGCCATCCTCTACAGCATTTCGACATGATGATGCTAGAGTGGGCTTATTCACGTCATCTCTTTGTTCATATTCTATTAACAAAAGCAGACAAACTTAATCGCGGTCCTGCAAATAAAGTTCTACTAGAAGTTAAGCAACAGCTGAAAAAAATGAAGCTTGATTTTTCTATTCAGCTTTTCTCTTCACTTAACAAAATAGGCTTAGAAGAGCTAGCAAGTGTTATGGCAGGGCGTTTACATTTCACACTGGATCAACAGCCAGAATTTGATGTCGATTCAATCCCTGAAGCGACAGATGAGGATGCTGAAAGCTAAATTATCCTTACAGATACAATTTTTTCATTAAATTTATACTCAATTGTCCCCTATTGCTAAACACAAATGTAGGGGCTTTTTTTATACTCGTTATAACTTCATCGAGTTAAAAATCAGGAATAAATGATGAAATTGTTATCTTTTTTGAAGAACAAGGCTTTAGGTTCTTCTATTGATTATAAAATTCTTCCACGTAAAGTAAAATTTGACTGGAAAGATACCCCTGTCGACTGGATTCCTAATCAACCTTTCGCAAGTTATTTTATTAATGAAATTAATAATATCTTGCCTGCTGGAGAGTTCTGGTTTTGCCGTTTGTATAATAAGGTTTTACCACAAATTACAGATGAAAAACTTAAGCAGGATGTACAGGCATTTATCCGTCAGGAAGCTATGCATGCCAATGCCCACACTTCTGCAAACAAAGAATATTTAAGCGCACGTAATATTGATATCCAGAGAAATCTGGACATTATGAATTATCTATTTACTATCGCTTTGGCAGATAAGCCGTTTGATAAAGAAGTTCCAAAAATTTTAGAAAAACAGTGGGATTTATTCCGTTTAGGAGTTATTGCAACTGTTGAGCATATGACCTGCGTATTGGGTAAATATGCGTTATATAACGAGCGATGGGAAGAACTAGGCGCAGATCCAGAAATGGTGGATCTGGTTAAATGGCACGGTTCAGAAGAAATTGAACACCGTACGGTTGCCTTTGATTTATATCGTCATCTTGGTGGCGGTTATATTCCACGTTACTATATGAGTCTTGCTGTTATCACACTTGTACTTGGATTATGGGTAGATGGCGCTGCACATATTATGAAACAAGATCCACGTTTCGCTGATGCAGCCAAATCTAGATTTTTTCCAGTGTGGGTTACTTTAGAGTGGTACAAAATTAGCCGAAAAGATAATCAGGTTTTACCTAACCCTCTCTGGCTTATTGCCCAGCAAATTGATTACCTCATGCCTTGGTATGATCCAGTCAAAGAAGGCAGTACTGAAGATGCGGTTAGCTATTTATCGCAATCTCCAGCAGCAAAAAGAGCAGAACTTCAAGCTGCTTAAAATAAAAAAGCAGGATTTAAAATCCTGCTTTTTTTGATCTATAGATAGTTAGACACTGATATCTTTATCTTTCGTATAACGGTCTACAACCACACTAATCATCATATCGCCCTGCACATTTACCACTGTTCTGACTGTATCTAATAAACGATCAATCGGAAGTAAAATTGCAATCGCTTCAGCGGGCAAACCCACAGACTGTAAAACCATAATCATAGTGACCATACCCGCGCTAGGTATTCCTGGGGCTCCGAGTGATGCAATCATTGCTGTTAAGCACACAATAATTTGTTGTGTCAGGTTTAAATCTAGTCCAACCAAATTTGCTACAAACAATGCAGCAGCCGCTTCATATAAAGCAGTACCATCCATGTTTAACTGTGTGCCTAATGGAATAACAAATCCCGCGGTTTGCGGGCGCACGCCTAAGTTTTCTTGCGCACACTTCATACTAAGCGGCATAGTGGCAGAGCTGGAACTGGTTGCAAATGCGGTAATCAGTGCTGTACGCGTCCCTTTAAAAAAGGTCCACGGGCTCATACGGCCAAAAATCCAAAGCAGTAGTGGCAACACAACGGCGCCATGAAAAATAGTTGTGCCCGTTACAACGACTGCAAACTCAGCCAAACGACTTAATACTGAAATATCTTCCGTTGCCATTAACTTTGCTAACAAAGCAAAAATACCCAACGGCGCTAATTTCATGACCCAGCCAACCAGCAGCATCATCATTTCAAAGAACTGGTGACTCAATAAACGAATACTTTTGAAACGTTCCCCACCCTGCACCAAAGCGACACCGACGAATAAAGCAAAGACTACGACGGCTAAAACGTTACCATCACTAAAAGCTTTAAATGGGTTAATTAAAGTATTTTGAATAAAATTAGTGAAAAAACTTGCAGGGTTTAAACTATCTGGTGCTTGATAATTTTGCATAGATGTCTGGAAAATAGAAATATCTATGCCACGTCCAACTTCAAATAAATGAGCACAACTGATACCTAAAATTAAGGCTAAAGTGGTTGTGGTTAAACAGCATAAAAATGTGATTTTCCAGACTGGCCCTAACTGTCCGCCTGCTTGTAGATTTGATACACCTACAACAATCGAACTAAAAATTAAAGGCACTAAAAGCATTTTAAGGAGCCCAATAAAAACGCTACTTAATATTCCAAGCCCATATAAACTATGCTTTACAAAAGCAGTGTCTGGATACATTGTGAGTAGGAAACCAAAGGCTAAACCTAAAATGGCGGCAATCAGAATTTGTGTATTTAAGTTCATATCAGCATTATTTTTTTCAGTTGGCATACCTTTTTACAATATGACATGAGCTTGCTTTTCATTCGAGCAATTTTTTGTCACATCGATCCCATTAAAAAGAAAAAAGCCATCTGGTTAGATGGCTTTTTCGAGGAATTTATTGCGTTTCAATTTCCCGCAAACGGATTAAACCCTCTTGTACTGTACTACATACAAGCTGACCATTTTGCCACATACGACCGAAGTTTAAACCGCGAGAAGCCGCGCTCACTGTGGCTTCCATGTCATAAAGCATCCACTCATCCGCACGCAGTGGACGGTGAAAATAAATTGCATGATCAATGCTTGCACATTGCAAACTTGGAGAAATATAACTCAGCCCATGCGGCCTTAAAGCCGTTGTCATTAAGGTAAAATCTGAATAAAAGGCAACAATTGCTTGATGCAAAGCAATATCATCTAATTGTTTTGGAATACGATCATGTGTGCGGATGTAGTGCGCATTATATGGAGCTTCGGGTTGCGGCTGAAACGGGTTTACCGGATCAATTGGACGAATTTCTACATGACGCTCACGCATGAAACTAGCACGAACATTTTCAGGTACAAAGTTTAGAATACCCTGTTTCAGCTCATTTTCAGATTTAAGCGTTTCTGGTGCAGGATACTCAGGTTCTTGATGTTGATAGTTCAAACCTTCTTCTGGGTTGGCAAAAGAAACCATCGCTGAAAATATTACTCGCCCATGCTGAATTGCACGGACTTGACGACTTACAAAGCTCTTCCCATCCCGTAAACGGTCCACTTCATAGATAATCGGGGCATTAATATCACCACCATATAAAAAGTATGCATGCAAAGAATGCGCTGGGCGATCAGTTGTATAAGATGCTGCACGTAAAGCCTGACCCAAAACCTGTCCACCAAAGACACGTTTACCGACAAGATTACGGCTCATGCCACGGTAAATATTTTCTTCTAGCTTTTCTAAAGTGAGAAGCTCGACCAGTTCTTCGGTTAACGCATTCATGAGAGATACCTTCATATTTCAGGTAAAAAATCGTATTAAAGGACAGATGTGTAGAATCTATTGTGCCATAAAAAACTATTTGAACATGGAACAATCAGTCAACTTATGACGAACATTGCTCATATAACAGCTAAAAATACGATTTTTAACGATAAAATATGCCAAAAGCATTATAATTTATACGCTATTAGCATATTGTTTTTTTCAATAAATGCCTCAAAATAATTACCCTCCGCATTTGGTGCTGGGATTTGTCTTTAAGAAGTAGGAGTTCTTATGTCCAAGAGTGGGTTTGGTCAAATGTATCGTCGGCTTTCGAGTAAACTACTTGACCTCGTGGTAACACCACATGTTCTTGGGGAAGTTCCTACTGAACCAGTATCAGAAACAGAAGCAAAGACTGACCGCCAGAAAGTGGTGTGCTATGTCTTACAAAACCATTCTCGAAGCAATGCTTTGGTGGTTGATGGAGAAACGCGTCGTTTAAATTTAAAACCTGCGTTAGACCCATTAGTTGTTGGCACTCATCAGGAAAAAGCATCGGTTTTATTTTTACAGCATAATGATGAAAATAATTTACTGAATCCGCCTCCTCATGCTTTTCCACCACGCTTACTAAAATTAATTGAAGTCTTACAAGAAAATCCTGAACTTGATATAGAGCTTGTTCCGGTTACCGTTTTATGGGGCCGTACACCAGATAAAGAAGATTCTTGGTTTAAGCTTTTATTTTCAGATACATGGGCTACACCAAGCACCGTTAAGCAATTGGTTAACATTGGCTTGCATGGCCGCCAATCATATTTAGAATTTCATGAACCGCAATCGCTACGTGAACTGGTTGAATATGCACAACAGCATTATCCAAACCTTTCACCAGCTACATATATTGTAAGTACGTTAAATGATTACTTAGATCGTCAACGTGAAGTGGTCTTAGGCCCCGATTTATCGGATCGCCGTAATGTCATGCAGTCAGTTGTAAAATCTCGCGATGTGCAAGAAGCAATTCGCCGTGAAAGTATTCGCGGAAAAGTTAGTATGCTCGAAGCTGAACGTCGTGCGATTGGTTATGTGAATGAAGTGGTATCGGATTATTCACACTCAGCTGTACGCTTTGCCGATCTTGCTTTAACTCGCTTATGGACCCAACTTTATGACGGCGTAGAAGTGCATAACTTCAGCACTGTTCGTGAACTGGCAAAAGATTATGAAGTGGTTTATACACCTTGCCACCGCAGTCACATTGACTATTTATTATTATCCTATGTGATTTATAAACGTGGCTTAATGGTTCCGTATATTGCTGCGGGTGACAACTTAAATCTACCATTTGTAGGGCAACTTTTACGTGGAGGTGGCGCATTCTTTATTCGTCGTTCTTTCCGTGGAAATGGCCTTTATACAACGGTATTTAAAGAATATTTATATAGTATTTTGTCACGCAACACCCCTCTTGAATACTTTATTGAAGGTGGACGTTCGCGTACAGGACGCCTATTACCGCCTAAAACTGGCATGCTTGCGATGACAGTTCATAGCCATTTACGTGGCCGTGCTAAACCTATCGTCTTCTTACCAACTTATATTGGTTATGAACGACTAATGGAAGGCTCGACCTACGTGGGCGAAATGCAAGGTAAACCGAAAGAAGCCGAATCAATTTTTGGTATTGTAAAAACCTTACGAAAAATTGAACGTATTTTCGGTAAAGTCCATGTGAACTTTGGTGAGCCTGTTTTCCTTGATGATCTGCTTAAGCAACATAATGCAGAAAATGTCTATATCGAGAAAAATGACGACCCAATTCCTCAAGCGGTTTCAGATGCAGTAAATAGCTCTGCACATGCAATTTTAGAAAATATTAACCGAGCTGTGGTGATTAACCCTGTCTCTTTACTTTCTATTATTTTGCTTGCAACTCCAAAGCATACGCTTGATGAAGAAATCTGTATTAAGCAGCTTGAAGCTTACCGCAATCTGGCATCAAACTTCCCATATGACCAACGTATGGAAGTAACGCCACTTTCTGGTAAAGAAATTATTGCTTATGGTTTAAAGCTTAAACTCATTAAACGAGTTCAGCATGCGCTCGGCGATATTATTGGGATTGAAGATAATCAAGCCGTTCTTCTGACCTATTTCCGCAATAACATTTTGCACGCCTTTGTTTTACCATCATTGGTTGCATCACTTGTTGAACACAATGGAAAAATCAGCCGTTCAGATTTAACCAATGTCATCTATACCCTGTATCCATTCTTGAAGGCAGAGTTATTCCTTAAATGGAAGAGTAGCGAGCTTAAAGAACAAATTGAGCAATATGCAGATGCGTTGGTTCAATCGAAACTGATTCAACAAGACGATGAAGGTAACTTGATTAGCTCTGCACCAAATACTGAAGAGCATAATCAACTCGTTGTTTTAGCTACTCCTGTTAAGCAAAGCCTTGAGCGTTACTACATGACGCTTGCGCTAATTACTCAACGTGGTTCGGGTAATATTTCTGCTAAACAGGTTGAAGAATTAAGTCATTTACTCGGACAACGTTTGTCTGTTCTATATGAATTTAATTCGCCAGAGTTCTTTGACAAAGCTTTATTCCAAAGCTTCTTAAAAGTACTTACACAGCAAAATTACATTCGAACCAATGACCAAGGCCAAATCGAGTTTGATGATAATTTCCGTCAAATGGCTGCGGGTGCACAATTAGTTCTTGATGAAGTAACCTTACAAATGTTGCAACACATCACGACCTTTACCGATGAAGAATTAAAAGATGCGCTTGAAGCTATGGCATCTCAACAAGCAAAACGACGATTAAAACGTAAAAAATCTTAAGATTTTAGTCAAAATAAAAGGCAACGAAAGTTGCCTTTTATTTTATTAGCGAGTTGGACATTCAAAATAACGTGGATCATCCATGCAACGTAGACGCTTCATAAGTTGAACAAAATAAGCATCGTAATAACCTGAAAGTACATACTGATTGCGTATTTTTGCAACCATAACGTCATAGCTCTGCTTTTCATAAAAAGAGACATCTACCCAGTAATAGGCAGGTAAATGGTTTTCCCACTGGGTCGCACGGTTAGTCAGTAATTGGCTGTTTTGAACAAACCATCCTCGAATTTTTCGGCCAAAATTAGCCGGATAAGCTTGTGGTTTAATAATTAAATTGACGCCGAAATATGCCAAAGGAAAGTTAATGACTTGGACATCTGGTCCAAATTCTTTTTGTAAGTTATATGGCAATAGTCCATATATTGGGACAGGAACAATATCGATTTTGTTTTGCTTAAACTGAACAATCGCATTAGATAAATCAACATAAACTGGCTGACCACCCACACTTCGCACCAATGCCTGTTGTGGTGGATTATTTGGTAACACCCCAATACGCTGATTTCTTAATTGAGCAACTCTAGAGATTTTCTTATTTTTTAGAACCATATAGGCAGTGCCAATTGGAATCATCCCTACCGCTTCATAGTCCTTAGAAATTAGCCTTTTCTCGACTGTTGGATGATTCAAAAGCTGCAATAAGCTTTTAGCGGTACGATTATTAGGAATAAGCCCGATACCTGAGGTGCTCCCCATAAACTGGTTATAACGATAAGTATTAAAATTAGATGCCGCTAAACCAGAACATTTACCCTCGTCAAATGCTTGTATGGCCTGTTGTTCCTTTTGATAGGTAACCACTTTAAATTTGACTTGATATTGCTGGGCATATAACCGAATGTCATTTAAACGACGTGTGATATCCCCTTGGGAGCCAATCGGATCATATGCACACCACACCTGATCCTCTGCCCAACTCGCAACAGCTGTTAAGCTCAAAATAAGAGCTAAGCAAATTTTTTTCACTTTCAACCTTTTTATCTTTATCGGCAATTTGGCTGCCTCATCAGGTATTTCTATGCTTATTTAAAGTTTAATCAAAATTTTATTTTGTACCATGAACATTTAAACATAATAAATAGTCATTAAAGCAAATTGGGTGCTCTAATTGAAAACCTGTTTGAAGCAAATGTTTAGCATAAATTCTTTTACCTGAAGTTTGGTTCGATTCTAAAGTTAACTCAGGCAATCCCAATTGTTTTTGAAACCACAATATAATTTCATGCAAGGGCAATGGTTGATTATTAGTCATAATATAACTCGCTTGATGATTTTCATAATCAGCCATAAAAGCCAAAAATCTTGCTAAATCATCAATATGTATTCGATTGCTATAATGTATATTTGGATAGCTTTGACTATTTTCAGCCATTTTCTTCAAACGGGCAACGGAAGTTCCATAAATACCTGTAGGACGAACAATTACACATTGGTTTGGATAATGCTTCTGCCAAAGCAACTCCATATTACGTAAGATATGGCCTTGTGCATCGCTTGGTTGAATTTCACTAAAATCATCAATGATCTCCCCTGCATTTTCACCATATACCCGCGTAGAAGAGACTACGATTATTTTTTTCACCGGATGTGGTTTTAATGCTTCTCGAATCGGTTCAATACTATCTACATACGTATGCTGATAGCCCTCAACCGTACCTTCTGTCGGGGAAAGTAAAATATATACAACATCTACAGGTTCAATTTTACTTAAATCGAGTTTAAAGATATCTTGAACAAGATGGGTTGCGTAACTATCTGTTTTTACACTACGGCTGATTGTGGTAATTTGATGTTCTTTCTCAAATAGTTGTTTAGCAACACGCTGAGATGTTTTACCATAACCGATAAATAATATATGCATAGAAAACTCGTTGAGGGGACATGACTTCAGTCCATCAGTTACAAGGCGTTGGATCGGCTTCAGCAGCCCTGCTCGAAAAACTAAATATTTTTACCACAGATGATTTACTGTTTCATCTGCCACGTGATTATGAAGACCGCAGTACGATTATTGCAATGAATCAACTTGTGGTTGGGCGTAGCTATTTACTCGAAGGTGAGGTCAGATCAATTGATTTCCCTCCGGGAAAACGAAAATCTATGGCAGCCTTGGTTCAAGATGAATTCGGTAAAGTCACCTTACGCTTTTATCATATTTATAAAAACCTGACTGACAAAATAAAACCAGGTCATCGCTTACGTATTTTTGGTGAAGTTCGCGTAGGTGTTCGCGGCCTTGAGATGTATCATCCCGAAATTCAACTCATTAATGACCATACTCCCCTACCCAAGACTCAGCTTACAGCAATTTACCCAAGTACGGATGGGCTAACCCAACCCAAACTGCGTGAATATGTAAAACAAGCTTTAAAGCATCATAGTGATGCCTTACCAGAGCTGCTCCCAAAACAATATACCAATGGCTATGCGCTTAAAGAGGCTTTGTATTACATTCATGAGCCTCCAGTTGATGCCAATATGGTCCAGTTGGCTCAAGGTTCACACCCCGCACAGCAACGGCTTATTTTTGAAGAGTTGGTTGCACACCAAATTAGTTTACTTAATCGACGTGCTTATATTCGCCAAATTGCTTCTCCAGCTTTTTCAAGCAGCAAAATATTAGCCAAAAAACTATTAGAAGCTTTACCTTTTCAAATGACCAATGCACAAAAACGTGTATCTAAAGAAATTTTGAATGATTTGAAGCAGAACCAACCAATGCTTCGATTAGTGCAAGGCGATGTAGGAGCTGGAAAGACCTTGGTTGCAGCTGTGGCTGCTTGCCATGCTTTAGAAGCTGATTGGCAAGTTGCATTAATGGCCCCGACCGAGATTCTTGCAGAACAGCACTATTTGAATTTTAAGCGTTGGTTTGAACCCTTAGGCATTACTGTGGCATGGTTGTCTGGAAAACAAAAAGGTAAAGCGCGTGCTCAAGCAGAGCAGCAAATTAAAGAAGGTCATGCCGAACTTATTATTGGAACACATGCGTTATTTCAAGATAATGTTGGCTTCGCCAAATTAGGTCTAGTGATTATTGATGAACAACATCGTTTTGGCGTAGATCAGCGCCTAGCTCTGCGTAATAAAGGTGCTGAGCAGTTTACTCCACACCAACTCGTCATGACAGCCACCCCTATTCCACGAACACTGGCAATGAGTGCGTATGGTGATTTAGACACATCAATTATTGATGAGTTACCACCGGGTCGTACCCCAATTCAAACCGTTACCATTCCTCTTGATCGTCGTGAGGAAGTACTCCAACGAATTGCTTCAAATTGCAGAGATGGAAAACAGGCTTATTGGGTTTGTACACTGGTTGAACAGTCTGAAACTTTAGATGCTCAAGCAGCAGAAGCAACTTATCAAGAAATGAAAGAGCGCTTTCCTGAGCTCAATATTGGCTTAGTGCATGGCAAAATGAAAGCCGACGAAAAGCAAGCGGTCATGCAAGCGTTTAAGAATAATGAATTACAGCTTCTTATTGCAACGACAGTCATTGAAGTTGGAGTAGATGTTCCCAACTCCTCTATTATGGTGATTGAAAATGCCGAGCGTTTAGGACTTTCTCAGTTACACCAATTACGTGGTCGTGTCGGTCGAGGCGCTCAAGCCAGCTTTTGCGTACTTTTATATAAAACACCGCTTTCACAAAATGGCCAAGAGAGACTTTCTATTTTAAGAGAAAGTAATGATGGCTTTGTGATTGCAGAAAAAGATCTTGAGTTACGCGGGCCGGGTGAATTACTAGGTACTAAACAAACTGGAGATATGGGGTTTAGAGTTGCTCGTTTAGAACGAGATGACCACTTACTGAGTCAAGCTCATTATGTAGCTCAGCAAGTGTTAAAAGATTATCCAGAACAAGCAGATGCGCTATTAAAACGGTGGCTTCCAGAAGCGCCTCGTTATGCATATGTTTAGTTTCTTAAATCCGCAGCATCTTATCCACTCACTCTCACCTTGCTTGTTGTGTGAGTCAGGTATGCGAGAAAAACATTCGCTCTGTAAAAACTGTTGGGAACAGTTACCTTGGCTTAAACAAATAATTCAACGTAATGATCAATCAGTTCTTGTGGCCTGTGATTATGCATATCCAATCAATCGGATCATTCAGCAGTTTAAATATGAACAAAAATTACATTATCAAATCTTATTAGGTGAAATTTTACAACAACTCAAATTTCCTAAGGCACAGGCTATTGTACCTATGCCAATTTCGAATCAACGCTTAATTGAACGTGGTTTTAATCAGTCACTATTACTCGCAAATATCTTAAGCAAGCAATTAAAAATACCTGTTTGGCAGCCAGTGCAACGCCTTGCTGAGCATTCACAAAAAGGGCTTTCTCGACTGGAACGCTTTGAGAACATCGAACAACAATTCATTGCATTTACTCAAGAAAAACGGCGTTATCGCCGTGTTCTGATTATTGATGATGTCGTTACCACCGGAAGTTCAATTTATGCGCTCAGTCAAGCACTTAAACAATTAGGCTGCACATCCATCCATGCCGCTTGTTTAGCGGCAACTTTAACGAGCTAAGATGATTAAACCGTAGATAAATGCTGCTCGCACCAAGGAATAACAATTTCACGGGTTAATGGTGCGAGGTGAGTTTCTGAATCACTTAAATCCACCCATTTCATTTCTGCAATTTCGGCAGCAATTTTAGGAGCCTGATCGAGTTGAACAAGATATAAATGACTGACCAGAATATGATCTGGTTCATTCGCCGCTGCTGTTTCAAAACGACCAAGAAATTGCTCAATTACACAAAAACTTCCAACTTCTTCTAAAATCTCTCGCTGCATTGTGATCTCTGGCGCCTCATTAGGTTCCAGCTTACCACCCACTTGCATAAAAGCATGGGTATTACGCTTTCTTACGAGCAATAACTGATTTTGCTCGTTCAAGATCACTGCAGCAGCGACCGTAATTGTTTTCACCTATTTAACCTCTTTATGGCTGTACATCAGCATTTGCCCATTTTGGAGCAGGAGCCTGATATTGTTCAAATTGTTGAAGAATATCTTCGATTTTGTCTGATGCGATCAATTTATCAACGAACCGTGCTTGGCTAAATCCATTATCTACCGTTCCTTGAATCATTTTAAGTAAATCTTCATAAAAGCCAGCTACATTTAAGAAAGCACATGGCTTTTGATGAATACCTAATTGCGCCCACGTCCATTGTTCAAAGATTTCTTCCAATGTACCCGCACCGCCTGGTAAAGCAATAAAGCCATCGGAAAGATCTGCCATTTTGGTCTTACGCTCATGCATATTTTCGACAACATATAATTTGGTTAAGCCCGGATGAGCTAACTCACGATCGACCAAAGCACGAGGTATCACTCCAATGACTTGTCCACCTGCCCGTAAGGCACTATCAGCGACAACGCCCATTAAGCCTGAGCGACCACCACCATAAACCAAGGTCTTACCTTGTTTTGCAATAGCCTCGCCTGTAGTTTGCGCAACTTGTTGGAAAATTGGGTTTGAACCAAGAGATGAACCACAGAAAATACAAATTGAATTCATAGTGTAAAAAACCGTTTTATTGAACTGTCATGCTGACAAACTAAACTATCGATAAAGTTTTTTTTTGCAAAATAGCGTATTAGCAAGTGTTTTTCGGCAAATCCTTGTCTAAAATACACCCATCCATTTCCATCAGACTGCGTGAGGAAAAAAGACACATGCTTGAAGCCTTTTATGCCACAGAACGCGGAAGTCTGGAAGATGCCACCATCAATGGTGGATTTGATCTACATCCCGAATTAGTCTGGCTTGATCTTATTGCCCCCTCGCAAGAAGAGCAACAATGGGTCTTAGATGCCTATGATCAAAACTTACCCACACTAAAGTCGCTTGAAGATATTTCATCCTCAGCACGATTTTACCGTGATGATGACGGTATTTTGCATATCAGCACCTATTTTTTAACGAAAAATAAAAATTATCAAGTTGATGGTGATGCAGAAGACTCTTCACATATTTTAGCGATGGTGCAAACGGTTGCATTTATCTTACATAAAGACCGTCTCTTTACGATGCGGGGAGAAAAATTAGTTGCCTTTCGTGCCTTCCGTGCACGTGCCCGTCGAAATGACTATGACATGGACTATAAAGATCCAACATGGATTTTATTAGGCCTTCTTGAGGCAAAACTTGATGAGCTTGCGGATATCTTAGAAGATATCCACAAAGATTTAGAAAAATACTCTACCGAAGTTCTAAATAATCACCAGCGTGAACAAATTCTAGATCTTGACGACATGATTACACGCCTAGCTCAACAAGAAGATATGCTAGGAAAAGCTCAGCTCTGTTTAATTGATTTGCGACGTGTACTTACTTTTTTATCACGTCCTCGCGCATTAGGCAGTCATATTTACGATGCGGATATTCGAGAACTTAGTGAAGATGTTCGCTCGCTCGTAGAACATGATGCCTTCTTATTCCAAAAAGTACGATTCTTGCTTGATACAACGTCTGGATTCATTAATACCGAGCAGAATGACACGATCCGTCGATTCTCGATCTTACCAAGTATGTTAGCTCCACCTATGCTCATTGCCAGCATCTATGGTATGAACACAGATGTGCTACCTTTCGCACATGGTACAACTAGTTTCTTTATTGTTTTACTCATTATTATGGGCTTCTTTATTGGCCCTATTATTTACTTCCGCTGGAAGAAATGGATCTAAGCTTTGTAATAAAATGCTAATTCCAAGCATAAAAAAGCACCTATATTTAGGTGCTTTTTTATATTTTACAGATCAAATCAAATGTAGATCTTCCTGCAAATGGCAGGCTTGAATAATCTTCAGCATTTTTTCGGGTACATTTTTAAAATGTAAACCAGTATTCTGCGGAGTAACACGTAGCCATTGAACTAAAACAGCCAATGCCAAGGTACTACCATGCTCAAGCTGTGTTAAATCTACCACTAAAGGAAAGCTTTGTTGCTTCTTAATGATATCTAACCCAGCTTTATACTGTTGTTCGGCATTTTGAAAATCAATTTTTCCCGAAACAACCAATTGTTGGTTGAGATACTGAACCACTATTCACCTACTTATTTCTGTTTGTTCTGATTAACAGCAGCGTCTGCATCCGGTTGGAAGGTTGCAATTGCTTTATTTAAATCGCCACCATTACGCTTCACAGTTGCAGCAAACTGGTTACGGAACTGCAATCCTAAATCAATACCAGAAACATTGATATTACGGATTTTCCACTGAGTACCTTTATCAGCTAACTGGAAAGACACAGGAATTTTTTCACCATTGTGATTAAAGTCCAATGTCACTACAGGATTTTTACCCGCAGTTGCTTTATAAGGACGCATTGTATAGCTTTGGTTCGTATACTTAGCAAATGCACTACCGTAATTTTCAATTAACGTATTACGGAAGTTTGTTTCAAACTGAGCACGTTGTGCAGCTGTACTATACTGATTAGTCGCATAAGTACCCATTACAATACGTGTAAATGCTTGTGAATCAACATACGGGTCTAAATTCTGACGTACGATAGCCTTCACTAAAGCAGGGTTTGCTTGCAATTTAGCATGATCAGCTTTTAAACGAGCAATCAAACCATCAGCAACACGCTTGATAAAATCAGGTGGTGCTTCTGAAGGCGCAGCAAAAGCTGTACCTGCAATCATGGTAGACAAAAGACTTGCTGTCAGGGTTTGTTTAAACAACGTATTCACCAGGAACCACTCCTTCAAATAATCTTTTACTCAACAAATGATGCTTGTGCACTATCTTTATTAGTGCTTGCAGGAGCATCTGCTTCTGTTGAGCTTGAACCGGCAGCAACTTTACCAGCCCCGCCACCAGTAATAAATTTACTAATTAAATCTTCTAAATCCATAGTTCCTTGAGTGTTTGAAATCGTGTCACCTCGTTTTAGGTAGTTCACACCACCACCAGGTACAACTTTCAAATATTTCTCACCCAACAAACCATTCGTTGCTACCATTATATAAGCATCTTCATCAATACTTGTGATGGAGGTCATGTTACTGGTCAGTTGCTGTTCCATTGCTTTTTGTTGCTCTGGAGAAGCCTGAGTATAATCTGAGCTATAACGTAACTCTTCCAGTGCATTTTTCTGAACTTCTTTTAATTGTTCAGAATTGAAACTTGTCAACTTTCCATCTAAACCAAATGTTACGGTAGCCAAACGCGTAACCGGATCAAGCGTAATCGAATCAACACGACCAATTGTAACACCACTCATTGTTACTTTAGCACGAGGCTTTAGACCATTGACGTTATCAAACTGAGCCTTCATGGTATAACTATCACTTAAGTTCGTACCGACAAGACCACTGACTTTCATCGCTAAAAAAAACAACGCAATACCGAAGATAATAACAAAGATACCAACGGCCAGTTCACTACTACGTGATTTCATTAAATCCCTCCGAACATGACCGCAGTCAACACGAAATCAAAACCTAAAACACATAATGAAGAATACACAACCGTCCGAGTCATTGCCGTTGCAATGCCTTCTGGTGTCGGATCACAGGCATAGCCTTGATAAACAGCGACCCATGTACAAATCAAAGCAAAAACAATACTTTTAATAATCGTGCCATTGAAAATGTCATGCCAGAAACGCACTGTATTTTGCATACCACTCCAGAAGGAGCCTTCATCAGCACCCAAAAAGTCAACACCGACCATCTTGCCACCAATAATACCAATCGCAGCAAATATCACAGTTAACATTGGCAAACTGACTATACCTGCCCAAAGACGTGGTGATACGATTTGCTTTAAAGGGTCAACCCCGATCATTTCCATACTGGCAAGCTGTTCGCTTTGCTTCATTGAACCAATTTCGGCAGTCAATGCAGAACCGGCCCGTCCTGCAAATAGCAATGCAGCAACCACAGAAGCAAGCTCACGGAGTAGGGTTAACGAAATCGCTGTACCCAACATCGACTCAGCACCGAAAGTAACCAAAATGCTATACATCTGCAAGCCAAGAACCGCACCAATAAACAAACCAGAAACGGTAATAATAAGTAAGGACATCACACCTACGCGGTGCATTTGGTAACCAAAACGACCAAAACCACCCTTGGTAGGAAATGAAAAAATAATCTGCAAGAGCATTAGTGCCGCAGCACCAATGCCTCGAATCCGCTCAATAACGAGTCTACCTAACCAGGCAATCGTATTCATGGACGAACCTCGTTATTTAAATAGGCTTGAGGACTAAATTGATATTCAACCGGTCCTTCTGCCGAACCTGTTAAGAATTGGTGTACAAATGGAGAAGCATATTTTTGCAAATCTTCAGGTGTACCCTCACCCTGGATTTTTCCTTCTGCTACCACATAAATGTAGTCAGCAATCGATAATGTTTCTGCGACATCATGCGAAACAATAATTGTTGTTAAATCCAAAGCTTCTCTTAACGAACGGATTAAACGTGTTAAAACACCTTTTACAATCGGATCTTGACCAGCAAAAGGTTCATCGTACATGATTAAATCTGGATCAAGTGCAATCGCGCGAGCCAACGCTACACGACGATTCATACCACCTGAAAGTTCTGTCGGCATTAATTGTTCAGAACCACGTAGACCCACTGATTCAAGTTTTAACGCAACCAGTTCAGCAATGAGATTTTCAGGAAGCTTAGTATGCGCTCGAATTGGAAACGCCACATTTTCATAAACGGACATATCCGTAAATAAAGCTCCGCTCTGAAATAACATTCCCATACGTGCACGGGCGGAAAAAAGTTCCTGACGAGACATTTTGGCAATATCTTTTGTGTCGAGTAAAACTTCCCCCTGATCTGGAACAAGCTGCCCACCAATCAGACGTAATAAAGTTGTTTTACCTGTACCAGAAGGTCCCATAATGGCCGTAATCTGGCCTCGACGTATATTTAAACTAATATTGTCATAAATGACGCGTTCCCCTCGATTAAAACTCAAGTTTTTCACTTCAATAAGTGGTTGAGTCGAGAGAGGAGTTTTATTATTCATAATGGCAATCGTTCCTGCACTTTTATGCACGCATACTATAACACTGAAAATTAGCAAACTTGTTGTAATTTTAACAAAAGCAAATCTAACTTATTTTATAGAAATAGAAGAGGTATGTTCGTAAAAAGAGGTCAATTCAGAAGCTTGGAATTGCTCAACAGAACTTCCATTTATAAAAGCGTAGGCGAAGTAAACACCATTACACAAAACGAGTGCAATAAAGAGATAAGGCAAACCATGCTGAACCAAAAGGTTCTTCAATTGTGCCATTATTGTTTCTTTTCGCTTACTTTTACGCATTATTTAATAAAAAATTGAACCAATTCACATTTTGTTAGTTTATAACAAAACTGAAAAATAAAAAAGGCCAGTATTTTACTGGCCTTTTTTTCAAACTAAATATTGATTAGCGGTCGAATTTACGACGCGGTGGTTTATCATCGAAGCTACGACGCGGACGATCTTCACCACCAAAGCTACGTTT